>JAIRVC010000039.1 GCA_031254095.1 Acidobacteriota bacterium | reverse complement strand
ATTGGCGTGGTAAAGATTACGCCACAAGATTAAATAGCGATTACGTCAATAAAATGAAAGAGTATCCACAAGATTAAAAGTCGTATTTACACGAGCTATTTAGGTGAGGGATTATTCCTTAATATGATTATTAAAGAACCGCATTTAATTAAAACTGCTACAGAGGAACAATTTGCTACTTGGCTCACTACGAAAAGGAGCGCAAACGGTTATGCGAGAAACCTTCGTACCGAGCCGCCCAAGCTGGATATATCACTGTCGTTAAGCGAACGCGATGTTTTCCGTTGCCGAACCACAGCCGAATTTGACACATTAAACAGCGTATTTCAGGCAGCACCAAATTTTCGAGAAGTTAATCGCGGAGCGAATCACGGAGCGTTCTCTGCGGGATTAGCTGCATATAGGCGTTACTTGCAATCTTTTGAATGGAACGGGGAAGTTAAAATGCACGAGCAAGTGGGCGTTGCTATCTCGGATACTGCAATTGCAGATAAGCCGCAGGTAATTAGCACAGAGCCACAGCGTGTTGCCGCTTTCGGCGCCAGTTGTTTTCAGAGATACCGATATGGAGTTGCCGGACACTTATAAGGTGCTGGAAGAGGTGAAAGCCCGCTACCCAGAACGCGAGTTTATTACAGCGAAAGCAGAAACGTCTGCGCTTGAAAACTGGAGGTTATTCGCTCCTCCCTCACGCACAATTCGGTGATGCGGTGCGCTGTTCGAGTAATATGTGTACACATACAAACAGACCGAGACGATTAAATCCAGTTTTCGGTCTGTTATTATATCAGGAGTATTTGTGTCATTAATACTTAACAACAGTTTATCGCCGATAATATAAAAATAAACATTTTAAAAAACACCTTGACAAAAGCGGTCTTTAGCACCCATATTATCGTATTCAGGTGTGCAATTTCACAATATGGTACGTTGTTATTGTGGGCGTTATGGAAGTGCGCCGTTTTCTTTACGGTAAAAGAAATTTTGAAGAGTAATTCAAGGAAACGCTGAATCATTAATGTGAAAAGAAGGTATTAAATGAAATCCATACGGGTAGGGAAATACAACCTTTGCGCCAAGGGGCGGCCTTTTTTCATCGCCGGCCCGTGCGTGATCGAAAGCGAAAAGCATTGTCTCAAAACGGCGGAACGGCTCGCGAAATACGCCGGCGAGCTCAAGATTGACATTATATTTAAGGCTTCATACGACAAGGCGAACCGCACATCGGGCGACTCTTACCGCGGCCCGGGGCTGGATGAAGGACTGCGCATTCTTGAAAAAGCCCGCATGGTCAGCGGTCTTCCCGTTTTGAGCGACGTGCATGAAACCTGGCAGGTGTGGGCGGCGATGGACGCGCTCGACGTCATTCAGATTCCGGCCTTTCTTTGCAGGCAAACCGATCTGGTGCAGGCCGCGGCTGAAACGGGACTCTGCGTCAATCTGAAAAAGGGGCAATTCCTGTCGCCGCAGGAAATGCGCAAGGCGCTTGAAAAGGCGCTGGCCGCCGAAAACCCAAATATAATGCTGACCGAACGTGGAACTTCTTTCGGCTACAACACGCTGGTCGTCGATTTTCGCTCTTTCAGAGTTTTGCGTTCTTTCGGATATCCGGTGGTTTTCGACGTAACGCACAGCGTGCAGTCGCCGGGCGGGCAGGGCTCGAAATCCGGCGGCAATCCGGAGTTCATTCCCGACCTTGCGCGTGCGGGCGCGGCGGTCGGTGTGGACGGATTCTTTTTTGAGGTTCACGAAAATCCGCCGAAGGCGCTTTCGGACGGCGCGAACGCGCTGAATCTGAAAAAATTCCCCGATCTCGTCAAGGATATTTTAGAGATACGCGCCGCGCTCGGGAGAAAGCGATGAAACCTTTTCAGGTAGATAAAGACGCGGCCATCGAAACCGCCCGGCGGGTTCTGGAAGCGGAAGCCGAATCCATACGAAGGCTTAAAGACCGCATTGGGGAAGATTTCCTGCGGGCTGTGAGTCTCGCGGCGGCATGTAATGGAAAGATCGCGGTAATAGGTCTTGGTAAATCAGGCATCATCTGCCAGAAAATCGCCGCGACGCTTTCCAGCACCGGAACGCCTGCGATATTTTTACACGCGGCCGATGCGCTGCATGGCGACTGCGGAATTCTTACGCCGGATGATCTGGCGATCGTGATTTCAAAAAGCGGCGAGACGGCTGAGATTATCGGAATTCTTGACGTGGTAAAACGTCTGTCGCTGCCGATTATAGCCCTGAGCGGAAATCCTGATTCGACGCTGTCCCGCTACGCCGATGTTTGTCTTGATGTCAGCGTGACGGAGGAAGCCGGGCCTTTGGGCCTTGCGCCCACATCCAGCACGGCGGCGGCTCTGGCCATGGGCGACGCCCTGGCGATGGCGCTGATGGAGTGCCGGAAATTCGGCAGGGAAGATTTTGCGTCGGTACACCCTGCCGGCAGTCTGGGAAAGAAACTGCTGTGTGTGGCCGACCTGATGCACGGCGGCGACCGCATTCCCCGTGTTTTACATGATGCCGTAATGTCCGGCGTTATCTATGAAATGTCGAGCAAAGGATTGGGGATGACGGCCGTGACGGACGCCCGGAATGTTGTTCTCGGCGTTATTTCAGACGGCGACCTGCGCCGGTTGCTGGAAAAATCGCCTGACCCGCTTCGTTTTACAGCGGAACAGGTTATGAGCACGAATCCGAAAACTATAGGAGGAGGCGAGCTTGCGGCGTCGGCTCTTGCCATGATGGAAGCGATGAAAATTACGAGCCTGGTTGTCGTCGATGACGCGCGCCGGGTAACCGGCGTCATACATATTCACGATTTATGGAGAACCGGGCTTTTTTAGTTTTTAACGTTTTTGGAAGCCAAAGTTCAATAAAATTTTAAGCGCACAAAAAAGGCCGTCGGACAACCGGCGGCCTTTTTTGTTTTTGCGGAAAAGGCAAGCCGCCTCACGGCGGTCAGTGGTCAGCGAGAGGTAAGAATACTTTCATAACTCATCCAAAAACTAGCCACTAGCCACTAGCCACTAAAAAATCAGCCTAGTTTTCCCTTTGACTGGAGATAATCCGCCACGTATTTCAGATCCAGATCCTCAAGCGTTTTGCGCGTCGGATAACCTGAAGCATTGTTCCAGCCTTCGATTGCGTACATATGTTCCTTGAACGTCTCGACGCCTTTTTCTGAGAGATAGAGCTCTCTGCAATTCTGCCAATCCCAGTTTTTGCCGTCAAAAACGGTACGCGTAGTGTAAAAGCCGCAATAGGAAGCGCCTGGCCTGTAATAGTACCCGTTGAACTTCTCCATATTCTTATGCCGTCCCTGTAACGCGTAAATCGCACGCAGCAGGTTGAAAATACGGCGTCCGGCTTCTATTCCATCCATGAAAGTTACATTTTTCCCGGAAATGGCGTTCAGCCATCTCGGCTCGGCTTCCGGCGTATGGCCGAATTTCCGGGCATGCTGGCCGTTGAAGAGCTGCATATAACCCCAGTCGCAGAAACCGACTGATTCCTTGTAATATAACCAGTAGTGATGGTGCCAGGCGACAAACTCGGCCTTGGGTCTGGAATAAATCCCGGTTTTATACGCCTGGTCTCCCTCCCAGCTATAGTCGAACCAGAATTCATCGCTTTTCGTCCCCGTCCGCTGGGCGAGGATTTTGACGTACTCTTCGCAGGTCATATCCCGCTGCCTGTCCAACCCGAAGTCATGGCAGTTGACATCGCGTGAATCAAACAGATTGCTGTAAGCCCATTCCATATTTGGCATGGACCAGTGATCGCAAAACCCCCACGGCGTCCTGCGGCAGAGCACGTTGAAATCATCCGTTCGTCCCAGAGCTTCGCAGAACCTGTCGGTGCCTTCCGCCAGGAGGTTGCCTATGCCGACGCGATTGGCAATTGCGTAACTATAAATTTCCATAAAAGCCCTGGTGCCGTATTTCTCCATCGGTATCGGGCTTGTATCGAATTTCGTTCCGGGACCGACGACTCCCATGTCGTACATTCTTTTGAAATACCAGCCCAGCGCGGCGTAAGCGGGAATCGTCGGCTGAATCGGAAAATCCGGGTTGTGATCGGTACGGAAAGACATGGGCCCCTGAAAACAGCACTCCATGCCGTTTATTGTATACTGCTGGCAGATATCGCTGCCGCGCAGGTTCATGGGGTCGCTTAAACTAATCTCTGGAAACTCTGGAAGCGAGTATAGCGAGCCTTCCGCGCAGCCGTCGGAGTCCTTGCCTAAAGCGCGGTCGCGGTTGTGGCAATAACGTATCGGGCCGCAGCCTATGCAGCAGGAACTCGCGCCTCCGCCGAAGCCGAATCCGCCGCCGCGGGGCCAGGTTTTGTCCCACCATTCCCGCGTGTCTCTCATAGCTTTCGGATCGGCGATTTTGATGCCGCCCGTACCAAGTACCGCCACGGCTTTAAGGTTTTTTGAACCAAATACGCCGCCGAAGCCGCCCTGGCCCGCGCCGCTGCCGCCGGCGTGAACAAGCGAGGCGACGCGCGTCATGCTTTCGCCCGCCGCGCCTATTGTTACAATCTGCGGACGCTGCAGGGAATAGCTGCCGCTGTCCAGTTTCCACCATTCCTCGCCGAAGCGGACGCCGGATCTTTTATAAATTTCCTCCTGACATTCCCACGCGTTGAGTCCCCACAAGTCCTTCGCGTCTTCAATAGTGACTTTATCATCGACGATATTGATGTAAACGGGGTGTTCCGCGCGGCCGATAACCGACACGCCGTCCCAGCCCGCCATTCTTAGCATGGTGGAAAACATGCCGCCGAAATTGCTGTGACTGAACCACTGAATCGGATAGCACTGCGGCGACCCACCGGAAACGTTCGTGCGCGCGCCGCCGGGAACGCCTGTGCCTGAAACCGCGCCGGTCATCAGAGAAACCATGTTGCGTGGATTGAAAGCGTCAAGCAAATCCCACTCGCCGGGCGCCACGCAGTAATCCCAAAACATTGCCGCACCCATTCCATAACCGCCGCCGAATTTTTCATATTTTGCCGTGTCCAGACGGGTGATTGCAGCTTCTCCCGTCCCTTTGGACAGATCTACTAAAAGTATTTTGCCGCCATATCCTGGTGTAGCCATAAATATATCCTCCTTCCCTTTCTAGTTTCCGCCCGGCGCTTTTTTTGCCGGTGGTGTTTTTGCGTCGGGTTTGGCGTTTGGATTGTTGTCAGGCGTCACCCTGGCGCTATTACCGTCTGTTTTTGGCTTGGCGTCGCCACCTGCGGGTTTTGGTTTTGCTGGCGGCCGCAGATTGCGATCATAGCCGCGATCGCTTCCGCCGCGAAGATCGGCCTGTTCCGGCATCTCGTCAACAATCTTTAACGAGCCGTTGGGGCAAAATTCAACGCAAGCCTGCGCTCCGTCAACACCGCCTTTTTTGTTGTAATAAGGAGTGTTAAGGCACATGTCGCACTTGGTGGCTTTTTTCTTTGCCGGATCCCAGATGATGCGGTGCGGCCGATGCGGACACGAATTGAGACACACCTGACAGCCTACGCATTTTGCTTCGTCAATCATGCGGACATTGCCGTTTGCCGTGTTGATGTGACAGGCGCCTGTGGGACAGCGGTCAACGCACAGCGGAACGGGACATTGCCGACAGACGTTCTGTTGCAGGTCCGAAGGATATTTACTCAGAAACGCCCTGTGTACCTGTATTCTGGAAAGCGACAGGCTTGTCGCCCCTTCATGAACAAGCGAACAGGATAACATGCAGGTAAGACAGCCGGCGCAGTACCTGCTGTCGTAAACCAGATATTTTGTGGAAGGCGGATAGGCGGCCTTTTGCTGCTGCGCAGTTCCCTGTGCCGCGGCGGCCGTCGCGCCTATTATCGCTCCGCCGGCAAGAACGGTTCCGCTCCCGACGACGAAAGCTCGCCGGGAAATTTTCTTTTCCTCGGCGGTCTTCTCTTTGATTTTGTCTCCAGCCATGGATAAACACCTCATTATTAAATTAAT
>JAIRVC010000021.1 GCA_031254095.1 Acidobacteriota bacterium | reverse complement strand
CGCCGGCGCTGTAGCCTCCGAGCGCAACATACCCCTGCGCCGTCACGTAAACCTGGCTGTCGGCGGCCTGTAGCGGCGTCATGATCAAAGTGCCGCCCTGGAGGCTTTTCGCGTCGCCGAGCGCGCTTATCACCACGTCAATACGGCTTCCCTGCCGCGCGAAAGGCGGCAAATTGGCGGTAACCATAACCGCCGCGACGTTTTTCGTGCGCATACGCCCGGGATCGATCGTAATACCGTTACGTTCCAGCAGGTTGGCTACAGCTTGCGTTGAAAAATACGTCTGCGTGCCGTCGCCGGTACCGTTCAGTCCTGTCACCAGTCCGATGCCGAAAAGCTGGTTGTCGCGCACGCCTTCAAACGCCGCGACGTCCTTAATGCGGCTCGCCGCTTCAAGCGATCCGGCAAACGACAGCGAAACCAAAACCGCAACCGGCAATATCCATTTTTTAAGGTTCATCATTTTATTTCCTTAAAATTATAAAGGCCAAATACCGTTGATAATCTGGTGCAGCCAGCCGGGTTTGAGCGGCTGACTGACGGTTCCCTTGCCCTGCACCTGCACCGACATCTGCGCCACCGCCGAAGAAAGAACCACGTTGCTTCTGCTTATATCGTTGGGACGAACAACGCCCGACAGAATCACAATCTGATTTTCATTATTGACCCGCACCTCGCGCTTCCCCTCCACGACAAGATATCCGTTTGGAAGCACGTCGATGACACGCGCGGTCAACATAGTCTGAAGCTGCGTCGCCCGGGTCGTTGCGCCCTGGCCGTTATAGCGTATCTGCCCCGCGCCGGAAAGCAGACCGGGAAGTTCCTTTACTCCGTTCTCCAGTCCGGCAAGCTGTTCTATGCCAGCCGACATGCTGGAAGCGCGCCTGCTGGAAGCGTCGGCGCTGGAAACCGCCTGTGTCGTTTCGGAAACCCGGATCGTTACCACGTCGTTGACGAAACGCGCCTTCATGTCGCGAAAGAGGTTGGAATTCTGCCCGGAGTTTGTCCAGAGCGAGCCGGTATTATATTCCGTTTCTTCCGCCGCGCGTTTTGCTTCCGCTCTGTATTCTTCGACGCCGGTCGGATCGGCGACCTGAACCTGTTTCCGGCTGCCGGAACCGCAGCCGATAAAAACAAACGCGCCCGCAATGAGCGCCGCCGCAAGACACGCAAAACGTTTCATATTTCGTCTCCCATTATTCATTGTATCGACACCTCGGACCGGCCGGTCACGCGAGCCCTTATCACCGAAGAAAAATCAACGCTCTTTACCTGTATGATTTCACCGAGCCGGCCATTTTCCGCCGCGCGCGCCGAAGAAGTCATCGTAATTCCGCCCCTTTCAAGACGGAGGCTTACCGTGTCGCCGCGGCGGACAAGCGTGGGCTCGGAAAAAGCTTCAACCGGCAGCGGCTCACCGGCGGCAAATACGCGCCGCGCGGTTTTACCAGTGAGATCTTCCGGATTGCGGGCTAAAACAACGCCGATATCCGTTGTCTCGATCCTGCTCATATGTATGTCTTCCGAGGTTATAATCTCGCCCGAAGCGATTTTCCGCGCCGCTGTGACGGCGTCCGCGCTTATATGAACCACGGCCGGAACCGACAAGGAACGCTCAATTTTTCCGTCGCGAACCACCTCTATCGGCGCGATAACGTTACGGCGGCCGAATGTCAGTCCTTTCGGCGCAAGACGAAAACTTTCGCCCGGGGCGGGAATGTCCGCGCTTTTAACTCCGCCCGTTATTTCAATCCGGATATCCGCGCCGTTCCATTCCGGCATCGCCGTTATTTCCGCCCGGATTACTGCGGAAATTTCTTCGGCGGCCGACACCGGCGTTTCGCCGGCCGCGTATGAAGTCAGAAGGCAGAACGCCAGAAAACCATAAGCCAAGCCCCGAATTCTCTCCTCACCCAACCAAAAGCGGTTGTAACTGCGCAGCGAACTGGACGCCTTAAAGAACGCGCGGCAAAGCGCGCTTTCTCCAAGTCGAAAGATGTACTGATGAGGGGTATGGCGCATCGGCGCCCCGGTATCGCCGGGCGGCGAAACCGGGGGGCGCGCCAACGCCATGAAAGGGTATGTGAGTAGGATAAGGAGAGAATTCAAGGCTCGTCTCATGGTTTTCTTTTTCTACCGAACGATACTGGTGCCTACAGAGAACATTTCATCCGCCGTGCGGATAACCTTTGAGTTTGCTTCATAAGCGCGCTGGCTGACGATCATGGCTACCATTTCCTCAACCACGCTTACGTTGGACTGCTCGACAAAACCGGAAAGCAGCGAGCCGAGTCCGTTTTCGCCCGGCGTTCCGATGATCGGTTCGCCCGAAGCCTGCGTCCTCATAAACAGGCTGTCTCCGATGCTCTCAAGACCGGCGGGATTCTGAAACGTCGCGATCTGAATCTGGCCTACCTGCTGCGGCGTGGAATTTCCCGGTGTAGTGACTGACACGACGCCATCGGAGCCGATGTATATGCCTGTCTGATCTTCGGGAATGGTAATCTGCGGATCAAGCGTGTCGCCTTCCGAAGTTACAACGCTCCCTTCATTATTCAGGGTGAAATTTCCGTTTCTGGTATAGGCGATATCGCCATCCGTCTTGAGTATCTGAAAAAACCCCTGACCGCGTATGACCATATTCAGCGGATTTTCGGTCATCATAAAATCGCCCTGGCGCAGGTTTATCGCCGTCGCCACCGGGCGCGTGCCGAGACCGATCTGCAGCGCCACCGGAATTTCCGTAGTCGCCGTGTTGGAAACGCCCGCCTGACGCATATTCTGATAAATCAGGTCGTGAAATTGCGCCCGTCGCGACTTAAAGCCGGTGGTGTTTATATTTGCCAGATTGTGCGCGATGGTGTCGATGTTTAACGCCTGCGCTTCCATTCCCGTTGCCGCTGTGTGCATTGCTCTTAACATATCTAATGATTCTCCAGATAACCACTTCTTAACTGATCACTGACCGCTGACTGGACTATGCGCGTCCCAGCCGGTCTATCACCTTGGCGTTCATGTCGTTCATTTCGTGAGTAACGCTCCGCTGAATCGACTCAAACTGCCGCATGATGCCGATCATATCAACCATCGCCTTGACGGCGTTAACGTTCGCCTGTTCCAGATACCCGGAACGCACAACCATGTCCGTTCTGAGAGTCGGCGTTGCTCCATCCCTGGAGAAGAAAAGAGATTCCCCTTCTTTTTCAACCTGTGAATTATTCTGAAATACGACAACCCTTAGACGATCCACTTCCTCGCCGTCCAGATACACATTGCCGTTGTCTGAGATATTAATCTCGCCCGGTCCCAGCGTAATCGGCCGGCCGGAAACGCCTAAAACAGGATTTCCGTCCGCGGTGCGCAGCGTTGAATTCGCGTCCAGGTGCATATTGCCGTTGCGCGTGTAGCGTTCGCCGCGCGGCGTCTGCACCGTCAAAAACCCGTCGCCGCGTATAGCAACGTCAAGATTCCGCCCCGTGGAAAGAATCGTTCCGTCGGAATAATCAATACGCCTGTCCGCGCGTACCGCCATGTTTACGGTCCGCCCGATTTCAGCGGGATACCCGGAATCGTTGACCGATTCCCGCAGAAAAACGTTGAAAGACTTGTCGGCTTTAAAGCCGGTGGTATTGATGTTCGCCAGATTATTGGCTGTGATTTCCAGCGCGTCCGAATGCGCCTTGAGTCCTGAGTAAGCCGTGTAAATTCCGCTGTTCAATTTTCCTTCCTTCCGAATCTCAAAAAGATCATCGCCGTCCGAAATCGCCACAAATTAACGCGTGACGCTTTGTCTCAAGCAACTGGCGTGCCAATT
>JAIRVC010000377.1 GCA_031254095.1 Acidobacteriota bacterium | reverse complement strand
AAATCATTGGAGCGGCGCTTATGATTCACGGCTCTGCATGTTGCGAAAAAACACGGCAAGCCGGCCGCCATGCGTGATATTTCGTTGCGGATTTTTCCCGGTTTTGCGGATTCGCGGGGAGATTATGGGAACCTCTAAAAACTCCAAAATCAAGGCTTGCGGCCGAGACAAAAGCGGAGTTTACATTTCAACGTAAATGAGTATTTTGGACCGGCCGCGTAACGCAGGGTTTGGGGTTTTTAGAGGTTCCCTGAAGTGTTTTTAATGATAAAGAGGTTGACGGCGATTCCACGGAGACGACAATAACGCCGTCCCCGTAAAATCATTCTCGGTGAAAATCTGAAAACCGCTGCTTACTTCTGTCCTAATCTGAAAACAAAACCAGCCGAAAAACGGATATTATCTTCCGCTTTGAAGCCTTCCCGGCGAATGCCGAGGTAATCGACCTGTACCGCCCGCACGAAAACCTTGTCGTTCAATCTGACATCGACGCCGCCGCCATAGGCTTGGGCGAAGTTGTTTTCAACGGTGGCCGGCGATGCCGGATTAATGTGATTGATTCCAAAAAGAGCATGGACGTACGGACGCACTCTTTCGCTGCTGCCGAAGGTGTATTTCGGCCCGAACAGAAAATTGTGGGACTTTACATCTAAACCGTTATAGGGAGCCACGTCGTCGAATGTGCCGTAATACCCGCTGACATCGACCGTAATCGCCCAATTGTTGTTAACATTGAAATCCAATGCAGCATTCCAGCCATTTAGATCACATTCGGTAGCCTCGCTGACGCAACGATTAAATGAATAACCGGCGAACAAATCAGCAACCGCAACATCCTGCGCGGAAGCCGCCGTTGAAACACCAAGCAGCAAAACTAAAACCAGCACAAGCTTTTTCATCTGTCGTACCCCTTTTTGATAATTTGAAAATGCAACAACAAGTTTAAATGTTATCGTGTGCTTACAAAAATATCAATTGTCAATCGAAACCTCCTCTGCCGCAATCCGGATTTGCCCGGATGCTTCAAAGGCTTTGTTCGGTGAACTTGGAATTTGACACGCATACCGTTACGTTCTAGCATGAATAATCGCAGCGGACAAAAGATCATGGATTCGGAAAGGGGCACGACATGCAGGAATGCCACAGGCGAAAAAACAGAAAAAATCAACAGCTCATCTCACGCCGTGACTTTGCAAAGGGTTCGGCCGCCGTTATGGGAGCTTACGCGGTCGCGGACGCCGTCGCCGCGCTCGACGAGCCGTCGGGTAAAGCCAAATCGGTAAAGATAGAAAAGAGCGCCGAAATCACGGCTCTCATGGACGAGCGGCACATCACGGATGACGACATTCGCAATGTCATCGCATACGCCGAAGAAACAGGAAGAAAGCTGTATAAACAGAATTCCGATCATTTTCTTTCCAAGCGGCGGATGGGGCAGACTTATTTTTACGTGGAATATTCCCCCGCCGGCGAATCGGCGTACAAAATTCACGCGGCCTGGGCGCACAGGTTCGTTATATTGAAGGAGCCGTACTGATGGCTGAATGGTACTGTTTTCAAGATAAGGTCAAACTGGAAGAAGCGGACGTTACTCTGAGCTACATTGTAGTGAACAGGTTTTTCAAGGGACTGAAATGTCCCAAATGCGGCGTTCAGTACCTGCCCGAGGAAGTTGTTATGACCGACATACAGGCGGCGGAACAAGAGCTCGACTCGAAATAACGTATGCAAAAAACCGCGGAAAATGTCCACGAAAGTCTTTGCCCGTATTGTCTGCGGCGCGTTCCCGCGCGAAGAATCACAGAAGGAAGCGACGTTTATCTTCACAGAACCTGCCCCCTGCACGGCGATATCGAAAAAGTTTTAATCTGGAAAAATGACCGTATTCCGTTAGATGTCTGGACAGAGCCGCGCGCAGGGACGTGTTGTTCATCCTCCTGTAATTGCGGCGAAACCCCGGCGTCCGCCCGCTCCGCCGCGCCTGACGCCAGGGAAATGCGGATTAACTGTCCTTATGATTGCGGAATCTGCCCGAAACACCGCCAGAGCACATGCAGCGCCATCATCGAAGTCACCGCGCGGTGCAATCTCCGCTGCCCCGTATGCTTTGCGGATGTGCCGGAAAAATGCGCGCCCGATCCGGATATCGATCAAATCGAATGCATCCTCAAAAACATCAGGCGGAGCGCGGGCGACTGTCCGGTTCAATTAAGCGGCGGAGAACCGACGCTGCGTAACGATCTGTGCGAAATCATCCGCATTGCCCGCGCGACCGGCTTCACGCACATACAGGTAAACACAAACGGCCTGCGCGTCGCGGAGGATTTTGCCTATGCCAAAGCTCTGCGGGAAGCAGGCGTCACGGATTTTTTCCTTCAGTTCGACGGCGTCAGCGACGACGTTTATCGGAAAATTCGCGGGCGCGAGCTTTTTTCCATGAAAGAGGCCGCCGTCCGTACGGCCTCGGAACTGCGCATAGCCGTCATTCTTGTTCCCACGCTGGTAAAAGGAGTAAATGACGGACAAATCGGCGCGATTCTGGAATTTGCCAAACGATGGATGCCGGCGGTCAAAGGCGTACATTTTCAGCCAATGACCTATCTTGGCCGCTATCCCGGTTTGCCGCGTAACGAGGACCGCATCCTGATACCTGACATTCTCGCGGCAATCGAAGCGCAGACCGGCGGAGAACTCGCGATGGAAAATTTCATTCCATCCGCCTGCGAAGATCCGCGCTGTTCTTTTTCGGCGCTGGCCGTACTTGACGGCGACAGGCATCTGGTTCCCGTAACGCACATTGACCGGGCGAGCGCCCGCGGGAATGACGCGGCCGAAAAATCCATCGCCTATGTTAGACGCCACTGGAAATATTCTGATCCCGGCAAACCCGAAACCGGAGCACGGCCGGAAGCGGCCAAAAACTCTGAAGATCCGGATATGGAGCGAATACGGAATTACTCGCTCTGCATTTCCGGCATGGCGTTTCAGGATGTATGGAATTTAGAAATCGACCGGCTCCGGCGCTGCTGCGTTCATGTCGCCGCGCCGGAGAACAAGCTGATTCCTTTTTGCGCGTATTACCTGACCGGCGCGCAGGGGCAACGAAGAAAGTGCTGATTAACAGTTTTGATTGAGGCGCGCGTTTGTGAATTTTGAAAAAAGGCTGACGAAAATCATGCGCGCCGAAGCGCCGTCATTATTCGGGCCTGGCGCGCTTACGCGCGGCAACGTAGATCGCTATCATCTCCACAAATTGCAAGCGGCCTTGCGCTATGCCGCACGCAACAGCTCGTTTTATCGCGAGAGATTTCGCAAAGCGGGCGCTGCGCCCGAAGACATCGGCACTCTCGCGGATATTGAAAAACTTCCATTGACGGAGCCGGGCGAAGTCGCCGCGTCGCCTTTTCGATTTTTGTGCCTGTCGCGTTCAGAAATCGCCCGCGTCCATGCCTTCGTTACGTCAGGAACCACGGGGCCGCAGAAAAAAATTTTCTGGACGCAAAACGACCTTGACAGGATTATCCGTTTTCTGGCCGCCGGCATCGGCACGGTCGCCGGCCGCGGAGATGTTGTCAACGTCTGGCTTCCGGCCGGGCTTCCGTACGGTCAGGCCGATCTGTTGTCACGGGGCGTGAAAAAAATCGGCGCAAAACCGGTTATAGCTCCTATGGACATCCGTTCTGAAGACCATCTGCGATTGATCAGGGAATCCCGCGCAACTGTCATCTTTGGCTCCACGCGCCTCATACTTCGCCTTACGCGGGAATTGCAGTATTCACACGATCTTTCGCGGCTCGGCGTGCATACGCTTTTTCTGACGTCGGAATATTTGCCGCCGGGCGCGCGGACGGATCTGCAAAGAATATGGAATTGCCGCGTAAGCACCCATTACGGCCTGACCGAAATGGGGCTTGGCGTAGCCGTCGAATGCGAAGCGGGCGACGGTTATCATTTCAACGAAGCGGGGCTCCTTGCCGAAATCGTTGATCCTGAAACCGGCCGTCCGGCCGCGCCGGGCGATGAAGGCGAACTGGTTTTCACAACTCTGACGCGCGAAGCGATGCCTTTGATCCGTTATCGGACAGGCGATATTTCACGCCTTATTACGGCGCCGTGTTCATGCGGCGCGAAGGCGCTGGGAAAATTCGCTGCCGTCGGAAAACGTTTAGAAGCCATAGCGCTACTTGCGGGAGGAGAGAAAATTCATCCTTCGCTTATCGACGGCGTTCTAATGGATATGCCCGGTTTCGTTGACTGGCAGGCCGTTATTGACCGGCGGGACGAAAGGGAAATTCTGCATTTTCGCGTGGAACTGACCGAACCGGATACGGGAAAAATTCCGGAAATGAAAAAACGCCTGTTTGCCATACCGGCGCTGGCGAAAAGCATTCAGGCGGGCTGGATGGCGGAGCCGCTGATCGGAATCGCCTCTCCAGGAGAGCTGCGCGGCACGGGTACAGGAAAAAGGCTGATAAGAAGCGCAGGTTAACCAGTGCTTATGAGGTTGCGAGCACCGCACCGCCTTAAACAATTTGGCAATTCGCCCGCTCAGGCAATTAATCAGCGTTTCTCTAAAAGCGTCTGCGCCAGCCTGACCCAGTAGGCTATGCCGACCGGCAGGATTTCATCGTTAAAATCGTAACGGGGGCTGTGCAGGGCGCAACCGGCTGTTTCAGCGCCGTTGCCAAGCCAGACGTAGCATCCCGGCCGCTCTGCGAGCAGGCAGGAAAAATCTTCCGAAGCCATGGAAGGCCGGGCACCGCGGGTCACTTTGTCTTTGCCAATAATGTCGCAAGCGACATCGAAACACCGTTTAACTTCATCCGCCGGATTTACAGTTGGAGGATCGACGTACATAAACTTTACCTCGGCGTTCACGCCATAGGCGGCGGCCGACCCGTTTGACAGGCGCGTAATGGCGGCTTCTATTTCTTTTCGTACTTCAGGATTAAAAATGCGTATTGTTCCGCGAAGCGTGACTTCTTCGGGCAGCACGTTCCACGCGCTTCCGGCGTTGAAGCATGTTATGCTCACCACGGCCGCTTCGGCCGGATGCAGACTGCGCGAAGTCACCGTTTGAAGCGATATTGCAAGCTGGCTCGCCGCGACAATGACGTCATTTGCTAAATGAGGCATGGCTGCGTGGCCGCCGCGTCCGCGCAGAGTAATTTCAAACCGGTTGACGCCCGCCATAACCGGTCCCGCGATTGCCGCTATTTCTCCGGCCGCGAGTTCGGGCCAGTTGTGCAGCCCGTAAACCGAATCCATCGGAAAACGCTGAAACAGGCCGTCCCTGATCATTTCCAGAGCGCCGCCCTCCCCTTCTTCGGCGGGCTGAAAAATGAATACGACCGTTCCGTCAAAGTCGCGATGCCCGGCCAGATAACGCGCCGCGCCAAGCAGCATGGCAATGTGTCCGTCGTGCCCGCAGGCGTGCATGAGATCAGGATAAACCGACCTGTGCGCAAAATCGTTTTGTTCCGCGAGCGGCAGCGCGTCCATATCGGCGCGCAGTCCGATTGAGCGGGCGCCCGATCCGGATTTCAGAACGCCGACTACGCCTGTTTTTCCAACGCCCCGATGTACGGCAATGCCGAAACGCTCCAGTTCACGCGCCACAATATCGGCCGTGCGGGTTTCCTGAAACGCCGGCTCCGGATGCGCGTGAATATCCCGGCGCAGCGCAATAAATTCATCAATATATGAAATTTCAGGAAAATTCATAATCGTTACCGATCGTGAACGGAAAGAGCTTTTTTACGCAAACGAATGGTTTTCGGCGTAATCTCCACCAGTTCGTCGTCGTTAATATATTCCAGCGCCTGCTCCAGCGAAAGTTCCGTAAACGGCACAAGGCGAATCGCCTCGTCCGCGGTCGAAGCGCGCATATTTGTCAGCTTCTTCTCTTTCGTGACGTTCACATTGAGGTCAACGTTCCGGGCGTTTTCGCCGACGATCATGCCCTCGTAAACCTCCGTTCCCGGCCGCACAAAAAGCTTGCCCCGTTCCTGCAGGTTGTAAAGCGCGTAGCCTGTTACCTTGCCCGCCCGGTCGGCCACCATCGCGCCGTTTATACGATTATTTAAATCTCCCGCCCATTCGCCCCAGCGCAGAAACATGGAGTTAAAAAGACCGGTTCCTCTTGTATCGGTCAGAAATTCCGATCGGAAACCTATCAGTCCGCGCGACGGAACCTCAAAATCCATTCTTACCCGTCCCGCGCCGTGATCGACGATTTTCGACATCTTCCCCTTGCGCCGTCCCAGAGCTTCGGTCACGACGCCAATAAAATTTTCCGGGCAGTCGATAACCACCTGTTCTATCGGCTCCATTTTGACGCCGTTGATTTCGCGGAGAATCACTTCCGGTTTTGAAACGTGCATTTCGTAGTCTTCGCGGCGCATCATTTCTACCAAAATAGCCAGCTGAAGTTCGCCCCGGCCTGAAACCTTAAAGCTGTCCACTTCGCCCGCTTCTTCCACGCGGATGGCGACATTCGCCAGAGCTTCTTTTTCGAGCCGCGCCCGCAGATGGCGCGAGGTCACAAACTTACCTTCGCGCCCGGCCAGCGGAGAGGTGTTCGCATGGAAAACCATAGAGATCGTCGGTTCGTCAACCTGAATTGCCGGCAGAGGCATGGGGGCGTCCGCGTCTGAAATCGTTTCGCCGATGTAAATATCGTCGATGCCGGCCAGCGCGATAATTTCTCCGGCGCGGGCTTCCTCCGTCGGCTGCTGCTTCAACCCTTCAAATGTGAAGAGTTTCGTAATGCGCTGCTTCTGAATGGTTCCGTCGAGTTTGCATACGGACACCGTGTCGCCCACGGCGATTCTGCCGGAAAAAATCCTGCCGATGGCGATACGCCCGACGTAATCGTTGTAATCCAGCGTCGTGACAAGAACCTGCAATTTGTCTTGCGTAAGCGGTTCCGGCGCGGGAATGGTTTCAATGATCTGCTCAAAAAGCGGGCGCAGGTCTTCCGAAGGATCGTCAAGATCGCGTTTTGCTATCCCCTGTTTGCTTACCGCGTATAGAACCGGAAAATCAATCTGTTCCTCGCCCGCGCCAAGGTCGATGAAAAGATCGTAGATTTCGTTGAGCACCTCCAGCGGCCGGGCGTCCGGACGATCGATCTTGTTGACGATAACGATCGCCGGCAGCTTTTCTTCCAGAGCTTTGTGCAGCACAAAGCGCGTTTGCGGCAACGGCCCTTCCGAGGCGTCCACAAGCAGCATGACGCCGTCCACCATCTTGAGCACACGCTCAACCTCGCCGCCGAAATCGGCGTGCCCCGGCGTATCCACAATGTTGATTTTTACCGACTTGTAATGGATGGCTGTATTTTTTGCAAGGATTGTGATGCCGCGTTCTTTTTCCAGATCAAGGTTGTCCATAACGCGCTGCGCGACATGTTCGTTTTCGCGGAATGCGCCGCTCTGTTTAAGCATGGCGTCCACCAGCGTGGTCTTTCCGTGATCTACGTGGGCTATAATTGCTATGTTGCGGATGTCTTCTCTCTTCATGTATTCCTTATAAATATTCCAGGCAACCTCCGAAAACCCCAAACTCTGCGTTACGCTCCTTCGGCAAAATGCTCATTTACGTAAATGTAAACTCCGCTTTTGCCTCAGTCGCAAGCCTTGATTTTGAGGTTTTCGGAGGTTGCCTCCAGAAGTGCCTTAAAAAAATGGTTTACAGCGGACTTTTCCGACCACTGATCGTCAGCCGCCGTCAGGCGGCTTAATTCTCCGGTTGTTGTTTAGCCAGATCCGGATACATGGTTGGACGAAGCATAAGTCTTGCCCAGTTTTCGTCCTCAAGAAGCATTTCATCGACTGCCGCTTGCGCGGCGCCTGGTTCGGCCGTCACAAGCCAGCCGTATTCCTTATCCAATGCCTCGCCAAGCTGCCGCATCTTTTGAAGGCCGGGCTCCCTGACCGGCAGCAGCGGTATTGGCCGCGCGGTAGCGTATCGCAGCCATTGCCGTAAACCGGCGTAAAAATTTGTTCCGAAGTTGTCCATTCTGCGGGTTTTGATATATCGAAATGGAACCGTACTGCTGTCGGTCGGAATAAAATCCAACACCATGGTATAGGATGACGACGACTTCGTTCCGCGTATTTCGCCCATGATCGCCCATTGGGCGCTCAGCCAGTTGGCCGCGGCCGCCGCGTTATCGTCGGTAAAGCTGCGCGCCGCGCCGGCCGCCGAGATGGCGACAGGCATTACTTCCCAGAAAGGCACAATTTCAATGTCCGGCAGCCGTCGGCTCGCCTTGATAAGAAGCGCGGGCGCGGCCATGGCGGCCCATTGAAGCTCCTTTTCTCCGCCGGCTTTTTCCGACGAAACCATAAACGGAAGCACAACCACGCGCACCGGCCCGGTGTCCTCAACGGCAACTCTCACCTTTTTGGAACATGCGGTCTGCGACGCGGCCGCAAACGCGACCATGGCGGCAAGCGTTATCAGCGCGACGCGAACGGAAATTGCTTTGCCGCGATTCCGCGCTTTCAAAGTAAAAATACGATCTATCATTACGCTCCACTCCATAGAAAAAAACAAGCGCAATACTTATCATAACCGGCCGCCGGTTTCCAGTCGCTTCGAACCGGGAGGGGTGGCGCGCTCCGTAAAATTTAAGATACTGCGCACACCTTTTTCGGCAACTCCGGTTTTCTGTAAACGGCGACAGAAAAAGCTTGCA
>JAIRVC010000334.1 GCA_031254095.1 Acidobacteriota bacterium | reverse complement strand
AGCCGGCTTAAAATGCTGTCAATGTATTCCGCGGTTCTATGGCCTGGACGTATGCCGGGAATATAACCGCCGTATTTCCTTATGTTATCCGCCACTTCCATCGGATTAAAAATAATGCTGACATAGAAAAAACAGAAAAATACTATGCCAAGAATATAAAGCACGTTGTACCAGAACATGCCTTGCGCAATCGCGGCGGTGAACTCTCTCATCCAGCCGTAAGTCAGCACGGTTCCAAGCGTTGACGGAATCGCGATAATCGACGACGCAAAGATTACCGGAATTACGCCGCCCGAATTTACTTTTAGCGGAAGATGCGTCGACTGCCCGCCGTAAACTTTTCGCCCAACCACGCGCTTTGCGTACTGCACCGGAATTCTGCGCTGTCCCCGTTCGACGAAAACCACGGCGGCCACAACCAGCACCATCATAACCACCAGCGCCAGCGCAGTTATAATCTTCATTTCCTGCTGGCGGAAGACCGCGTTGAACATCCAACTGATGGCGCCCGGCAA
Organism: Acidobacteriota bacterium; assembly: GCA_031254095.1. Taxonomy (GTDB): domain Bacteria; phylum Acidobacteriota; class UBA6911; order UBA6911; family UBA6911; genus UBA6911. Next base: position 3,443 of record JAIRVC010000334.1, on the reverse strand, counting down.
TCCAGCCACGATACCGGCGAAGATTATGAGACTTATGCCGTTACCGAGACCACGTTCGGTAATCTGCTCGCCTATCCACATAATAAAGGCCGTACCCGCGGTCAAAGTAATCATGACCATCAGGCGGAAGCCCCACCCTGGATCAAGAACGATCGGAGTACCCGTCCCGCCGGACCGCTCAAGCGCAAAAGCCGTCATAAAACCCTGAATCAAGGTCAGAACAACGGTCAAATAGCGGGTGTACTGCGTAATCTTCTTGCGTCCCAGTTCGCCTTCCTTGGAAAGTTTTTCAAGGTGAGGAACAACCACGGTAGCAAGCTGCAAAATAATCGACGCCGTAATATACGGCATGATGCCCAAGGCGAAAATGCTGAAACGCCTGAGTGAGCCGCCGGAAAATATGTCCAGAAATCCAAATATCGACCCGGCGTTTTGCTGAAACAACTGCTCCAGCGCCGCGTTATCGATACCTGGCGTGGGAATAAACGCGCCGATACGATACACCGCCAGCAATCCCAACATGTAAAGCACCCGCTTACGCAGATCTGGAATGCTGAATATATTCTGTATAGCGCCTAAAATCCGATTCTTTTCTTCCGGCATTTTATTTCCGTATATTAGTAAAACTACGAGATAACTTCTATGCTGCCACCTGAATTCTGAATCTTCTCAACGGCGCTTTTGCTGAAACGGTGGGCTCGCACATGAATCGCGTTCGCGATTTCTCCGGTCCCAAGAATTTTTATATCTTCGTTCAGATTTTTGATAATGCCGTTATCCCTCAATACAACCGGGTCAACATTCGCACCAGCCTCAAAAGAGGCCAGTTTTTCCAGATTCACAACGACATATTCCTTGCGGAAAATATTGTTGAATCCGCGTTTGGGTAGTCGTCGGTAAAGCGGCATCTGACCGCCCTCAAATCCGGGACGCATCGTTGCGCCGGCGCGGGAATGCTGCCCGTTATATCCGCGCGTCGCCGTCTTGCCGTGGCCTGATCCCATGCCGCGGCCCACCCGCTTGCTCTTCCGATTCGCCCCCGGCGCCGGCTTCAATGTATTAATACTCAACATGGTTATTAAGACCTCTTAATAAAAAATTACAGAATCCGCACAAGGTGCGGAACCTGCGCCACCATCCCACGAACAGCCGGAGTATCCTCCCGTTCGACAATCTGATTCAGCCGCTTGAACCCAAGGCTCTTAATGACCAGTTTATGCTTTTCCGGAGTGGCAATCGCGCTACGGACATACTGAATTCTCAGCATCGCTCCGGACTCAACATTGTTATTCGACTTCATCTTTACAAGTCCTCCACCTGCCTGCCGCGCAATTTCGCGACTTCGTCAGGCCCCTTGAGCCTTTTCAGTCCATCAAAAGTAGCCTTGACAACGTTATGCGGATTCGGGCTGCCAAGAGACTTGGTAAGAATATTGGAAATTCCCGCCGATTCCAGCACTGCGCGAACGGGCCCTCCCGCTATCACCCCGGTGCCTTCCGAAGCCGGTTTCAGAATAACGCGCCCGGCGCCATACCTTCCCAGGATTGTATGCGGAATCGTTCTCCCCTGCATGGGTACAACAATGAGGTTTTTTCGCGCCTGCTCGACCCCTTTTTTGATCGCCTGCGGCACTTCTTTCGCCTTCCCCATTCCATAGCCAACCCGGCCATTCTGGTCGCCCACAACCACGAGAGCGCTGAAGCTCAGGTTCTTTCCGCCCTTGACCACCTTGGTTACGCGGTTAATTGAAACCACCTGATCTTTAAATTCCTGTTGCGCATTCGGATCGTTCTTTTCCAAGATCTCTCTCCCTAAAATTTAAGTCCCGATTCCCGCGCCGCTTCAGCGACCGCCTTTACGCGTCCATGATAGAGGTATCCGCCGCGGTCAAAGACCACCGTTTCAATTCCTTTGCTTTTGGCTCTCTCCGCTATCGCTTTGCCGACCAGTTTTGAGGCCTCGATATTTCCCGTCCCCTTGCACTCGCCGCGAAGTCCCTTTTCGATTGTGGATGCCGCCGCCAAGGTATTCCCTTGGCTGTCGTCTATAATTTGCGCGTAAATGTACCGCGAGCTGCGATATACGCAAAGTCGCGGCCGTTCCGAGCTTCCGGAAATTTTCGTCCGGATACGTTTATGAATTCTTAGCCGTTCGCGGCTACGGTCAATCAAGCCGATCATTATGCACCCTTCTTTCCAACCTTTAGTTTGATCGCTTCGTTGGCGTACCGGAGCCCCTTGCCTTTATAGGCATCCGGCCGCTTCAAAGAACGGATGTCCGCGGCAACCTGTCCAACAAGCTGTCTGTCCGCCCCTGAAACGGTGATCGTCGATATATAATTTTGTATAGTCCTCGACTGCTTTTCCACCTTAATGCTGATTCCCCTGGGAATCGGAAACTCAATGGGGTGGGAATAGCCGAGCGACAGCGTGACGGCGTTTGGCTTGGCGTCAACTTTATAACCAATGCCAATAAGATCAATGTCCTTGGAAAAACCCTCGCTGACGCCCCGAACACAGTTTGCGGCAAGCGCGCGCGCCAGTCCGTGATACGCCGGATAGGGTTTCTCGTCCGAAGAGCGGATTGCCGTAAGAACGCCGTCTTTCGTCTCAAATCGTATCCCGTCAGGTATCGGCGCCGAAAGCTTTCCCAGCTTACCCTCAACCTGCACGCTACGGTCGCCGATGGTCACTTTAACGCCGTTCGGCACTGTGATTGGTTTCTTCCCTATTCGCGACATAAAACACCTTGTTAAGCGATCCGGAAACCCGAAAGCAACAGGTTCCGAATCCGTTTATTAACGTCCGGAGCCGGTCAGCTTACGGAACAGAGCACTTCCCCGCCCAGACCTTTTTCTTTCGCCTGCTTCCCCGTAAAAATCCCGTGGGATGTTGACAAAATGCAAACACCCAAACCGCCGAGTATGGATGGGATATCGCCCTTGCCCGCATAGACCCGGCACCCCGGGCGGCTTACCCGTTCAAGCGAAGTAATTACGGGCGTTTTCCCGGCCGCGTAGCGCAACTGGATGCGAATCATTCCCTGCCGGTTGTCCTGATTCAAAATGAAATTGGAAATATATCCTTCCTCTTTTAGGATGCGGACAATTTCCAGCTTCAGCTTCGACGAAGGAACATCCACGGAATCATGCTTCGCGGCGCTTGCATTGCGAATCCGCGTCAGAAGATCCGAAACAGGATCAGTCATTGTCATGATCAAAACTCCAAATAATTCACGATTGAGGCAATTGAAAACTTTCCGTCTTCGCCGGAAATCGCGGGCATTCCGCCCGTACTTTCAGTAACCCACCGACGGGAACGCCAACGCTCCCATATCTTTTTCAATTAACTCGTTTGACGATTTCTGATTTGCGTCCAACGGAAACTAAATATTTTAATCGTCGTTCGCAAGCCGTAAATCGTACCTTTACCAGCTTGATTTGG
>JAIRVC010000294.1 GCA_031254095.1 Acidobacteriota bacterium | reverse complement strand
TGTACATGCCGCCGGGCAAATCATCGTAGCGGCCTTTTTCAAGACTTCTGAGGTGATGTACGCTGATTCGCGTATCTTCGGAGATTTGCTCCAACGAAATATTCAGACTTTCTCTTTTTGTCTTCAATTTCGAAGCGATCGATTCCATGGCCTGCCGCTTTCGTTTGGGGGATACCGTTTCCCGTATACAAAATCGTAACAAGCGTACTACATGAATTCTTTTATGTCAACTACTTACGGGCAACAAGTTTCCCGATTACAGACGAGAACGCGGTCGAAAGACCGCAGGACGGGACACGCGGATTGAAGTTTCAGCGAGGGCAGCATATCTTCCGGGGCAAGCATGAATGTCCTCCGGCCGCTTTCCCACATCCCGGCAAAGGATTCCGGATCAAGGAGCATCTGCGGCGCGTCCGGATAGCTCATTCCCTGCGTAAGCAGAGCGGCCGACCCTTTGTAAACATACAGCGGAACCGGCGCGTAGAAATTTACGGAATTGGCCGTTTCAAAATCCCCGAGCACCACGGCCGCGTCTCCCGGCATATACAATTCATTCAGCTTTTGTCCAAATTGCTTTGAGGATATAAAGCCTTCGCAGATGCCAAGACTTTGCCACGTGAAGACGCAGAATCCCGCCATTGCAAGATTCACGGCAAGTACGGCAGCCGTAAGCCTGCCGCGCCGCGCAAGGAGCCACGCGCCGATAAAACCCAGAGATATCGCCGCCATTGCTCCAAAAAACGGCGTTTTTAAACGGGCGACAATCTCGGCAGGCATTTCAAAAAGCGGCGCAAAGTAATACTTATATGCGTGAACGCGTGCCGATGTTTCGGCCGGCGATTGTCCCGCGTCTCCCGGAACGCCGAACGTCAGCAAAAGGCCGCCGGCAACGAGAATAAGCGCCGCCGCGCCGCCCAGAATAGACAGAAAGGCGAATCCGCGCCTTATCGTTTTCTCCGCGAGCTTCGCCGTAATGCTTTCCGAGGAAAGCGCTGCGCCGACGAGTACCGCAAGCGGCGGAAAAATCGGCATCGAGTAGTGCTCTATTCGCGATGAAACGGAGAAAAAAACCAGCACCACAGACGCCCAGCAAAAGCATATTTTTATGGCATCGCGGGACGCGCTGTTCCGGCCGCTCGAATCGCGCCACACGTGCCTGAGCGCGGGCAGAAAGGCGCTCCATGGAAAGAGCCATGCCAGCATCAGCGCCCAGAAAACCGGCAGGGAGATCGATTCATAGTCCAGCGGCTGGCGTTTTCCCAAAAAGCGCAGGAATTGTTCATTGACGAAATAATACCAGAGGAATCCCGGATTCCGGACGGCGGCCAGAATGTGCCACGGCGCGGCTACGAGAAAAAACAGCAGGGTTCCCTTTACGATATGCAAATGCCGCAGGCGGCCGGGATTCCGCGACCATATAAGAAACAGAAGCGCGATTGCCGCCGGGAAGGCCAATCCGATAAGGCCCTTTGAAAGGACCGCGCCGGCTGTGGCCGCGTAAAACAGGAGCGCGGGAAAAACAGGATTTTGATCATCCCGGTACCAGGCGTAAAAAGCCGTTACGGCCAGCGTCAGGAAAAACACAAAGAAAATATCCGGAAACGCCATGATGGTGAAAAGAAATGTTCCGGCGCAGAAGGCGAACGCCGAACCCGCGACAAATCCCGCGAAGGGGCTGCCCGTTTTTTGCCCCAGAAAAAACAGCAGCAGCGCGATTGCGGCAACCGCGCAGGCGGCGGGAAAACGAACGGCGAATTCATTAACGCCGAAGACATGGAACGAGGCGGCCGTCAGCCAATAAAGCATCGGCGGCTTGTCCAGAAAGCGCACCCCGTTGGCGTAAGGCGTAACCCAGTCGCCGGTTGCCGCCATATTTTGAGCGACATGGGAGTACAGCGCGTCTCCGTCATCCAGAACAGCCCTGCCCGTCGCGGTAAAAAGGTAAACGCCGGCCGCCATAATCAGCAGCGCAATAAGCAACAAAAACCGGTTTCGGGATGTAAAGTTTTCGACGTACGCCTGCATGGATTTTTTCCTGACACGCTCAAGGGAAACAGGGATAATAATAAAGATATGAATGATACACATGCGAATATCGAAAAACTAGTCGCTCTTGTCGCGCGGCTCCGTGGAGAAAACGGCTGCCCGTGGGACAGGGAGCAAACCCGTGAAACCCTAAAGCCGATGCTTATTGAGGAAGCATTTGAAACGCTGGACGCCCTTGATTCGGATGATCCGGCAGATCTGAAAGAAGAATTGGGTGACCTCCTGTTTCAGGTTGTTTTTCACGCGCAGATCGCGCGGGAAAAAGGCGAATTTGACCTCGGCGACGTTATTGACCGCTCGCACGAAAAAATGACGCGCCGGCATCCGCACATTTTCGGCGCGGCCGATCTTAAAACCTCGGAAGACGTGCTTAAAAACTGGGAGGACATCAAAGCGTCGGAAAAAGGAATCACGTCGCCTTCCCGGCCCGATTCTAAACGGTCTCTGCTCGACGGCATTCCCAAGAAAATTCCCGCTCTTTACCGGGCTTATCAAATGACGGCCAAAGCGGCGAGAGTCGGGTTTGACTGGCCATGCCTTGAGGACATCCTAGACAAACTGAACGAAGAAGCGTCTGAATTAAAAAAAGCCGTGTCGTCGGGAGACCGTGAGCAGATTTCCGGCGAAATCGGAGACCTGCTGTTTGTGGCGGTCAATATAGCGCGAGCGCTGGACGTGGATCCGGAAACCGCGCTGGAGCGGAGCAACCGGAAATTTGACAGCCGTTTCCGCTACATTGAAACAGCCGTCAAACAGCGGGGCCGGGAGCTGAAAGACGCTTCCCTCGCGGAAATGGATACCCTCTGGAACGAAGCCAAAAAGGAAGAGACTCGATAACGGGAACCCTTAATCCTTATCTTATCCTGAAATTTTTTATTCCCATTGAAATGGACAGTTTGCGGCATTCTTCTATTTCCGCGGGCGAAAGTGAGAATCCGACAACGCTGGCCTGAACCTGACTGAAATATTCCGGAGCGCGGCGAAGGAAATCAATCATCGCCTCCCACACGATTTCCGGCGTTGCCATAATTTTGCCGGGATCCGGAAACGCGTCAGGGTTCGGACGGCATAATTCCAGGTATCTTGCGGCGTTCGGCGCGTTAAGGGAAACTGAAACAATATCCACAGCGCCGCCCAATTCCGATAAAACATCGCGGCCGTGAATCAGGCACGCCTGTCCGTTGGTATTCAGCCGTATGCTTGCCCCGCGGCTGCGGAACCATGACGCCGCCTCTGTAATCAAATCCAGCCGGAACGTTGGCTCACCGTAACCGCACCAGATAAATTCCTGAAATTCTTCCAGATTTCCATGTTGCAGCACCGCGTTTTGCAGCATGGAAAAGTCGGGTTCGCAGTCGCCCCAAAGTACCGCCGCGCCG
>JAIRVC010000292.1 GCA_031254095.1 Acidobacteriota bacterium | reverse complement strand
CCGGCGCGCCCGATTTTGACCGGCGAACGCACGGCGCTGAATTGTCTGGGCCGCCTTTCGGGCATCGCTACCGTTACGCGCGACATCGTCGCTCGCATCGCCGGACACCGCGCGCGCGTTGTCTGCACCCGAAAAACCACGCCCGGTTTGCGCCTGCTGGAAAAATACGCCGTGCGCACGGGCGGCGGCTCAAACCATCGTTTCGGACTTGACGACGCCGTGCTGATTAAAGACAACCACATTGTGGCGGCGGGCGGAGACATCGGCGAAGCCATCCGGCGCGTCCGCCTTCATGTGGGACACATGGTGAAAGTCGAGGTTGAAGCCGATACGCTTGAGCAACTGGAAATCGCCCTTAAAGAAAATATCGACGCGGCGCTGCTCGATAACATGGATATTCCGACGCTGCGCGAGGCCGTCAAAATGGCCGGCGCGGCAAAAAACAAAGTTCTTACGGAAGCCTCCGGAGGAATTACGCCGGAAACGGCCGCGGCCATAGCCTCAACCGGCGTCGATCTGATGTCGATAGGCTGGCTCACTCACAGCGCTCCCGCGCTGGATGTCTCGCTGGATTTCTCTTTCAGGCTCTGACAAACCATTATAGCCAAAGCTTTCGGATGAACCCCTAAGCCGCCTTGCGGCGGCTTAGGGGTCAGTGGTCAGTGATCAGAAAAATTCGCCATTTAACACTTAAAGAAACGCTGATTAATTGTCTGAGCGGGCGAATTGCGAAATTGCTTACGGCGGCGCGGTGCTCGTAACCTCAACATATTTCTCTATATACCTCGGTTCCTGCGCTCCGTGCGCCTCGCACTTCATCCCGCGCAGACAATTAATCAGTGTTTCCTTAAATGGCGTTATTCCTTTTTCTTCGTTTTTCCTTTGGCTGTCGCCGGCGTTCTGGACGCCGTGTTTTGCGCGTTTCGCGCCGCCGGTTTGGTTGTTTTAACAGCGGCAGCCGGTTTGCGCGGCGTTCGCGGCTGCGCTTTCGGTTTTTCCTTCACAGCCGCGCCTCCCACGGCTTTCCCCGCCGCTTCCTTCTTTTTGTGCGCGGACGAAGCCGGTTTGCGCGCCGCCGTTTCTTTTGCGTAAATCTCCCTGGAAACAGCGGGCATCGCGTCAGACGCCTCTTTTGCTTCGCCGGAAACCAACGCCGAACGAGATTCAGATTCGGCTCGCGCGTCCGCCGAGGTTTGTTCAGTCAAACCGGGAACCGGGCCGGAAGCGTGAATCAATGACTCCCGCGCCTGTCCGTCAATCCTAGCTTTAGAAACATCACCGGAATAAACAGGTTCGGAAGCGACAACTTCGGAAGGCGCCGGTCCGGCAATTTCTTCCGTTTCCTGGGCAATCTTTGGAAATCGCTCGCCGGGAAAGATGCGCAAAATTCCCTGGCGGTTGCGCTCGATATGCAGCAGGCCGTCGCGCTGCGCCTGACGCGCCAGATCGTAAGTACTGGAAACGCCGTACTGTTTTTCGTCGAACGGCGGTTGCTGCGCGCGCAGCAATTGTTTGAAAGTGCGCAGATACAGCGGCCAATGCGGTTTTGACGCGGAATTCCGGAAAAGCTCTTCCAGCGCCGCGCTGGCGTCCGCGGTCTGCGACGGCGCGTAAGTCTCGCCGGTTTCGCTGATTTCCGCCGCCGCCTCTTCCACAGGCGCGGCAGCGGACTCTTTGGAATCAGCCTGCGGCGTTGCAGGGGAGTTCCTTGAATCCATCTGCGGCGTCTCCGGTGATTCTTTCTCCGAATCCGCGGCGTCATCGGATCTTTCCACTCTTTCCTGTTCCTTGAAACCTTCCTTTATTTCAACGAGAATGCTGCGATCCACCTGTTTCAAATTGATGTATCCGGCGTCGGCCAGCTTCTGGACGAAATCCCGGAAACTGCCGACGCCATAATCGCGTTCCGAAAATGTTGAATCGAGCTGCAGCAGCGTACTTTTCAGCAGGCCAAGCTGCGGAGAAACTTCCCGGTCGGAGAGAATTTTTAAAGCCCGGCGAACAAGCGGCATGGTGTTTTCCAGCGTGGAAGGGCTGGAAAGCTGGATTCGTCCGGTGAGTTTCCGTGAGGTATTCACGCCGACCAGATTTTCATAGGAAATAAATTCGTGACAGTTTTTTTGCAGAATAATACTGGTAAATCCGCGCCCGCCGACCACGAATACGGTTTTGTCGTACTGTTTCAGTTTTTCCACCAGCGCGATAAAATCGCTGTCGCCGCCGACGATTACAAAAGCGTTTATATGCGGCCTTGTAAAAGCGGTTTCCAGCGCGTCAAGCGCGAGAGCGATGTCCGCGCCGTTTTTATCGCCGCCCGGGGTCGCGTTCCGCTGCACCATCTGAATGGCGTGCTGCGTCATGGCGCGGCTGAAATCGTCCGCGCGCTTCCAGTCGCCGTAAGCAACCTTGGTGATGATTTCACCTTTTTCCTTGATTGCTTCCAGCACCGCCCCGACATCGAAATTCCTGTTCATTGACTGCTTGACGCCGATGGAAATGTTATCGACGTCAATGAATACCGCGATCTTTAATCGCGCTTCATTTAAGTTGTTCATATAACAGCCTTGTCATTTTGCTCCCGTGTTTCCGTGCCGCTCAAATTGCGTCAAATTGCGTCATGTTGCGTCATGGAAACACGGGAGCGTATTTTATAACCGCAGGCCGGACGTGTGCGCGTTTTCCACAGGGCGTTCGCGGCAGTCAGCGAAAAAACTGCGCGGCATCGACGGCCGCGGATTTCTCATTCGCCCTAAAACAGCCCTTACAACAGCGAAACCCTGTGTCAGACGCGGAGCAAGTTCCCTGCCCGCATTTTTCAGCGGAAAAAGTAGCTGACATTGCGATCAAAATACAAGATGGAATTGTCGGTAATAATTTCAAAGATTTGCTCATGTGAGAAAAATCCGCCGATATGAAGTACAATGGAGATTGCTATGGACATTGAAACGGCGGAATGGTGGATGCGTGAGGCGCTTGATGAAGCGCGAAGGGCGCGCGATGAAGGAGAAGTGCCCGTGGGCGCGCTGGTGTTGTTCAATGGAAAGATTATCGGACGCGGGCGCAACAATCCCATCCGCCGGTGCGATCCGACCGCGCACGCGGAAATCGCCGCGCTACGGCAGGCCGCGCATAACGCCGGCAATTACCGGCTGCCGGGTACGACGCTGATCGTTACGATTGAGCCATGCGTCATGTGCATCGGCGCGATGATCCAGGCGCGCGTGGATGAACTGATCTACGGGGCGCGCGATTCCAAAGCGGGCGCGGTGCATTCCGTCTTCCGTCTCGCGAACACGGAAGAACTAAATCACCGGATACAGGTTACGGGCGGAATTCTGGAAGAGGAATGCGGCGCGCTCATGAGAGAATTTTTCGCCGCCCGCAGGCAGTCGTAACCGCCGGCCGGTTTCAATTCTAAAGGGTTTTGCGATTGGCTCAACCGCCTCGAAATTTTCTATTGAAAATGTATGGAATCGGCTCTCATAGCGTAAGTTTTTGATAAACAGCCCGTGCCGCGGGCGGATAGAGGGGAGCTAAAACGAATATGCCAATGAATATACCGATGCATCGTTTCAAGAACACGAAACTTACAAAAGATCAGATCGGGCAAAAGCTCAAGGCCGTGGAAGCGGCCGGCCCAACGTCCGCATCTGAATTGTCGGACGTCCTTTCCGGCAAGACTTTCAGGATCGTAACCGACAAGGGGCTAACGCTGAATTACGAATTTAGAAGTAAAAACCGTTTGACGCTCTCCGAAAATGGCGGCGCGAAAACAGAAGCCGGGTACGGCGCCCTGACTATAAAATCGGGAGTCATTTTCTCGCACATGATTCCCGGCGCGCAAAAGGGATACAACATATTTGTCGATCTTGGGACCGATCTCGTCACCGTGTTTGAAGTCTGGTTTTCCAGCGGCAGAAAAGAAATGACGCTGTCCAACAAGGAAA
>JAIRVC010000244.1 GCA_031254095.1 Acidobacteriota bacterium | reverse complement strand
GGCAAGGCGCGCGTTCTTGGATTTGACTGCCACGATCAAATGCGGGAAGTGCGCGCCCGCGTCGGCTATATGCCGGAAAACGACGCTTTCATAGGCAATCTCACAGCCGTTTCATCCCTGCGCATGTTTGCCGAGCTTTCCGGTCTCCCCGCCAAAATCGCGCTCGAAAAATCGCATGAAGCCCTGTTCCATGTCGGTCTTGGCGAAGCCCGCTACCGCGAACTGAATTCCTATTCTCTCGGAATGAAACAGATGGCCAAGCTGGCGCAGGCAATCGTCCACGGACCGGAACTGGTCATCCTTGACGAGCCGACCAACGGCCTCGACCCGTCGTCGCGCAGCCGTATGCTGCGGCTTGTGCGCGAGATGAAAAATGAACAAAATATGAATGTGATTCTTTGTTCCCATCTGCTTGGAGACGTCGAACAGGTCTGCGACGAGGCGGTGATTTTAAAAGACGGACGCGTAGTTCACGAATGTAATCTTGAGGAGGAGCGCAAATCGAACAGGCGTTTTGTCGAACTGGAAGTCGCCGGCAACGATGGTTCGTTTCAAACGGCGCTCGCGTCCATAGGCGCGGACGGAGTTTCGGAGGGCGCGGGACGCTGGCGCATCGTGCTTCCGGCCGATGTCGAAGTTGGAGCGTTATGGAATCTCGCCGCCGGTCAAAACCTGCTGGTGAGAAAACTGACGCATCGCCGCGATACGCTTGAGGAAATTTTCCTGAAGGCGATGGGGCGAATCACACATACGCCGGGAGAAAGCGGTTAGCTATGTCTATCTACAGGCGCGGATATCAACGATACCTGGGGGAAATCGAGGGGCGCTGGAGGCGTTTTCTCGTACTGCCCCGCTTTTCATGGAAAAGAATGTTCCGGCAGCGGCTTGTCGTCCTGCTCCTTGGCGCCGCCATGGGCTGGCCGGTCATATGCGCCGCATTTATTTATCTCGGCAACAACGCGGATCTCATCAGGGCGATTCCGGGCTCGCAGGATTTCATCGAAGTCAACGACAAATTTTTTATGACCTTCATGAGCGTGCAGAAAATATTCGCCGTATTTCTGGCCGCGCTTACGGGGCCGGGGCTGATAGCGCCGGACGTGGCCAATAACGCGCTCCAGCTCTATTTAAGCCGCCCCCTGACGCGGCTCGATTATATTCTCGGCCGCCTGACCGCGCTCATCGGACTATTGTCTCTGATTACGTGGATACCCGGCCTCACGCTTTTCCTTATGCAGGCCGCCATGGCCGGAAACGGCTGGGGCCTCGCCAACTTGCGTCTGGGCATGGGAATGTTCGCGGGTTTCCTGCTATGGATTTTCCTTGTGGCGCTGGCGGCGCTGGCAAGCTCGGCATGGATTAAACTGCGCGTTATCGCCGCCGGACTTATTCTCGGATTCTTTTTCATCCTCAGCGGAGTCGCGACCATGATAAACGGCGTCTTTCGCGGCACATGGGGATACCTTCTGAATCCCTCGTGGGCTGTCGAACGTATAGCGTATGCGCTGACCGGGATGGTGCCGCCGGACGGCCCCGGCCCAGGCGCGGCGATCTCGGCCTTTATTGTGATCCTGCTTATAATCGTTTTTATACTGGAACGCAAGCTGCGCCCCGTGGAGGTGGTTTCGTGACGGCTCCAATGGTCGCCTTTGACGAGGTGTCAAGGTTTTACGGCGAAATCCTCGGAGTGAATCGCGTCACGCTCGAAATCCCTCCCGGCATCACAAGCCTCGTGGGGCCGAACGGGTCGGGCAAAACAACGCTTATGAATCTTATGACGGGACTCATTCATCCCGACGCCGGTTCCGTTATGATGCGCGGCATTTCGCCATATGATCCGGAAAATCTCATGCGCGTCACCGGTTATGCCACGCAATACGACGCCGCGCCGCGCTGGGCCACCGGTTTCAGCTTTATCGCGACCGGGCTGCTTCTTTTTGGTTATGACCGCGCGGAGGCGGAAGAACGGGCGTGGAACGCATTGAAACAGCTTGGCCTTGACGAGGCCGCGAACCGTAAAATGGCCGCTTATTCAAAAGGAATGCGCCAGCGCGTCAGGCTGGCACAGGCGATCGCGCATGAACCGGAGATACTGGTTCTTGACGAACCGCTCAACGGGCTTGATCCGCTCGTCCGGGCGGAAACCATAGCGCTTTTCCGCGCGTGGGCCGCCATGGGCCGGCACGTCATACTCTCAAGCCATGTGCTTCAGGAAGTGGACATAATCAGCGACCAGGTGATCCTGCTCGCCAACGGCACGGTAATAGCCGAGGGAAAGATTCGCGATGTCCGCGAGGAAATTAATGAACGTCCGTGCCAGTACCTTGTGCGCTGCGACGACGCCTCCCGCGTCGCGTCGCTGCTTTTCGGCGAAGACCATATTACGGAAGTGCGCCTTAACGACGACCGCGGGGGATTGCTCGCGATGACGACGGATCGGGAGCGTTTTTCACGCGCGCTCGGCAATCTCGCCGTCGGCGGATATAAAATCGACAGCGTGATTCCCGCGGACGAAAATGTGGACGCCCTGTACGAATACCTGATCGGGAACTGAGACAATGAAGCAACTATCACGATGGCGGCAGGCATGGACAATCGCGCGAATTGAACTGAGGCGGGCTTTTTTTTCCAAACGCGCGTTCTGGGTCTACGCGCTTGCCCTCTTCCCTTCCCTGATCTTTGTGGTTTATCACCTGGAAGTAAAACTCAGCGCGATGAGCCTTTCCGCGGCGGGCGAAATAACTCCCGCCCAGCTTGACAGCGTCGTTCGCAACGGAGAGGCGATTGACGCGATTATCGAACGCCTCGGAAAACCTGCGCGCGATGTTGAATGGACAAACGCGCGGCGAATTCGTGAAAAAGGAGATGAAACCGGGGTTACCGCTCATGCGATTGAACCCGCCTATGACGCTCGATTCATCCGTTTGAGCATATTTAACGGAAGCTACGCCGGTGACGGCATGGCGAGGATTTACGAATTTGAGGTTTACGGCGACGGGCCGGAAAACCTTGCGCTTAACCGGCCCGCGACCGGCAGCGCCCCATGCGGTCCGAATGAAGGCCCGGAAAAAGCCTTCAACGGCAGCGTATCGGGAGGCATTGAAGACCGCTGGTGTTCACAAAGAGGAAACGTTTATTTACAGGTTGATCTCGGCGCGGTGGTTCCGGTCCGGCGCGTCGTCATCCGGCACGCGAGCGCGGGCGGCGAACCCGAGGAATTCAATACGCAGACGTTCAGCGTTCGGGCGAGTACGGATAATAAAAACTTCGCCACCATTGTCAATTCCACAGGCGCGAGGCTGGTTGACGAAATTACCACCCATCGCAGACTGACCTACTTTGACGGCCGGCGGGAAGCCCGTCTGAATTTTGAGGACGGGAAACTGGCTTCAAAAACAACGGAATTTCTGAAAGATTTCGAGGAAGACCGCCGGATATTCGCGGGCGTATTTCAGTTTTTCTATTTGCGTCTGGCGATATTTTTCGGCTGCCTCGGCATTTTCATGAATCTGTTTCGCGGGGAAATGCTGGACAAAACGCTTCATTACTGGTTTTTAGCGCCCGCCCGGCGCGAAGTTCTGCTGGCGGGAAAATACGGCGCGGGACTGATTGCCTCGATCGTTATTTTTACCGGCGGGGCGCTGCTTTGCTTTGGCTTCATGGTCTGGCCGCACAGTTCTCTGGAGGTTCAGGCATTCTGGCGAAACGCCGGAATGTGGCATGTCTTCTGGTACGCGGCGGCGGCGGCGCTGGGATGTGTCGGTTACGGCAGCGTATTTCTGGCGGCTGGCCTTTTTCTGCGCAATCCGATCATACCGGCCGCGATATTGCTGGCGTGGGAAAGCGTCAACGGATTTCTTCCCGAATTTATGCAAAAGGCAAGCATCCTTTATTACCTTCAATCCCTGTGTCCGGTTCCCGCGCCGTTAGGCCAGAACGCGCCCGGCATTTTGCAGCTTCTGCTTACGCCCGCAAGCCCGGCCTCGCGTTCCGGCGCGATTCTCGGCATTCTAGCGATTGCGGCCGCCGTTCTTTGGCTTGCGCGCCGCGCGATTCTACGAATGCAGATATCTTACAGCGGGGAATCCTGACCGAAGGGCGAGCGCATTAAAAAACATGAAACACATCTAAATCAGCGCCGGAGGCGCGAGACGCGAGTAACCGTCGGGCGATCACAGCAACTTCCGCAGCAGTTCAATAACGCCTGTTTCTACCAATTATTACACAGTTATATATTCAATATATACGCGTATTTGCACGATATATATGTGCGATAATACTGTAATATCACGGGTATTGCGCGATTTCGTGCCCCATTCCGTCCACTGCGGAATACGGCACAATCCTTATGTGTGATTCAAGCGGTTTTGAAGCGGGTTCTGTAGCCAACTAAGTTCAAACAAGAGGTTGTTGTCGGAAGTTAAGATACTGCCGGGCAGGAGCGAAAATGCAGCTTATGCGTAAGGGAAACACTGATTAATTGTCTGCGCGGGATGAAGTGCGAGGCGCACGGAGCGCAGGAACCGAGGCATATACAGAAATATGTTGAGGTTA
>JAIRVC010000190.1 GCA_031254095.1 Acidobacteriota bacterium | reverse complement strand
CCTGAAAGCCACTGAGGTAATTGCAAAACCTGTCAGATTGCGCCCCTTCAGGGCTTGGATTATTCGGGCATCTGTTTCGCAGGGCTTTGCCCTGCGCTATTGATCAAAGGCTTTCAGCCCTTATGTATGCGTATTTCAGGGCTGAAAGCCCGTAATAAACAGCACAGGGTGAAGCCCTGTGTTTTCGGATAAATATAAAATCCAAGCCCTGAAGGGGCGCTATCTGACAGGTTTTGTAATTACCTCAAGCGGCTTTATTCAGCCGCATTCCAGGGCGAGCCATTCCTCGCGCGCGGTCTTTGTTTTGACGGCAAAACCCGCGCGATTGAGGGCGGCGGTAATTTCCTCCAGATCGTGTTCCTGCAATCCGGAAAGGCATATCCGGCCTCCGGGTTTCAGAAGGCGAGGCAGTTCGGGGCATAGCGCGGGCAGGGTTTTTCCGTCTATATTGGCGACTATTACGTCGAATTCTCCCTCCGCGCAATCGTCGAAATCTCCGACGCGCAATTCCAGTTCGCCGCCAAAGCCGTTTACGCGGGCATATTCCCGCGCGCATTCGACGGCCACAGGGTCGTTGTCTATCCCAAGCGCCGAGGCCGCGCCGAGCCTGATTGCCGCCATTGACAGAATGCCGCTTCCCGTTCCGACATCGAGTATTCGTTCTCCGCCGCAAAGACGCTTTTCCAGCCATTCGATCACAAGCTGTGTGGTTGAATGATGACCGGTGCCAAACGCCCGCCTCGGATCGATTACCAGCTCGATGCCGTCAAAATTTTCGTCCGGAAGGTGCCAGCTCTGCCTTACGCGGATACGCCGCCCCAGACGTATCGGCGTCAGCGAGGCGGCCCACGTCGCGTTCCAGTCCCTGTCCGGAACGGCCTCGACGGTCAGACCGGCGGCTATGGGATCGATGCCGAATATTAATAGCGCCCGGCGCAGGTCTTCAAGCGCTTCCGGCGACCAGCGCGACTCAGGCCAGAAAATATGAATGACGCCGTTGTCTTCCCAGCATCCGAGCTCTTCGCCGCCGGACAGCATTGCCAGAATCTCGCCGGAATCAACGTCGGCGCGGAAAACCGCTTCGATATAGTTTTCAGACATGGCGGAGAATATAGCCGCAGTTTGCACGATATTTCAAGGGAGCGCGCCCATAATTTCAGGGCTGGCGCATTTACTAAAAATCCTTAACCGCAAAATCTTTAACCGCAAAAGGCGCAAAGATTTTGCGCAAAGATCGCAAAGAAAAATATTGCGCCCTTTGAGGTTTTGCTTTTCAAGGCAAATGTTCCAACCATGACAATATTTCAATCGACAATCGAAATTCGCAAATTTATATTTATAAAGTAATTGCAAAACCTTCCGGCTCTGCCGGGAACGCGGACGTTTACATACTCTTTTGCAATTACTTCAATGCAATGCCTTATTGGTTTGACGGCAATAACCTTATAGGAATGTCTACGGACGCCGCCCGCGCGGACAGGCGAACGCGCGTGGAATTTCTGTCGGCTTTAAGCGGATGGCTGGGCGCGGGCGGCGGCCGTTTTCTTGTCTGGTTTGACGGAGACGATCCCGCCGATATGACGCCGCCGCCGGGTATTATGGTTCGTTACAGCGCGCCCGAATCGGCGGATGCCGCCATCTGCCGCCGCCTTCGGGAAATCGGCCGGCCCGGAGAGGTTATTGTTGTTACGAACGACCGCGAACTGGCGTCGCGCTGCATGAAGGCTGGTACGAACGTTCTTGACTGGAATCAGTTCACGCTGAAGATGCGGGCGCGTTCCACCGCGCCGCCGCGCGCCGCCCGTCCCGCGGCGGAAAGCCGCCGCCGGGCTAACAGGGCTGATAAAACGCGCCGGACGCCCGTGGACGCGTCCGCGAACGTCGATGTCGGTGAATGGCTGCGTTATTTCGGAATAGACGAAACCGATTGAAATATATGGCGCGTACCCCTTAACTTATAGAGAACGTTGACAAGACAATTGAAGCAGGTAAGATAAAATAGTTACGAAATGACTCAGGAAAAATATGGATACCTTTGTTGCGCGACAGCCCATCTTTGATACCAGAAACGATGTTTATGGCTATGAACTATTGTACCGTTCTGACGCCGTGCGGAATTTTTACGACGCGTCGGCCGACCCGGATCAGGCGTCCAAGCGCACGCTGATCAATAGTTTCGTGGATATTGGATTAGACAAGCTGACGGGAGGCCGTAAGGCCTTTGTCAATTTTACGAAACCTCTGCTGGTTGCCGGAATCTACGAACTGCTCCCGCCGGAATTGTTGACGGTTGAAATTCTGGAAGACATTGCCCCGACGCCGGATGTGCTTGACGCTTGTCTGAATATGAAGAAAAACGGTTTTCAGGTCGCAATGGACGATTTTGTGTTCACGGAAGCAACCGAAGCCTTTTTCGATTACGCGGACATAATAAAGGTGGATTTTCTGCTGACGCCGCTTTCAGATATCGCCATGCTCGTGCGGACCCTCAATGACCGGCAAATGTCGGGGAAGCAAATGCAGCCCATAAGACTTCTTGCGGAAAAAATTGAAAACAAGGATATCTTCAACACCGCCCTTGAAATGGGCTTTGAGTATTTCCAGGGCTACTACTTCAGCAAACCCGTCATTGTAGCCGGGCACAGCATGAACCCCATGGCAATCAATCGTATGAGCCTCCTGCGGCTTTTGCTGAAAAAAGATTTTCACTTTGACGATGTCGCGGACGTGGTTAAGCACGACGTGGCTCTTTCCTATCGCCTGCTTCAGTTCGTAAATTCCGCTCATTTTGGCTTTCGTGCCGTTATATCAAATATCCAGCAGGCGCTTGTCGTGCTCGGAACCGCCGAAGTCCGCAAATGGATGACGCTGATATGCCTTGTCGATTTAAACCGGGATAAAACGCCGGAACTTACGCGCATGTCGCTCATTCGGGCGCGATTCTTTGAACTTGTCGCGCCGTTTATCGGAAAGTCAAGTCACACGGAAACTCTTTATCTTCTGGGCATGTTTTCTCTGATGGACACGATTATGGAAATGCCGATGACTGAAGTTTTTACGCAAATTCGCGTGGATGAATCAGTATCCGACCCGCTTATTTCGCGATCGGGCGGCGATTACGAACTGCTGCGCCTGATTGAACTTTACGAACATGGCGATTTCGATGCCGCCGCCGCGCAGGCAGAGGCGCTGTCGCTTCCTGAAAACAGGCTTGCCAAGGCCTATATGGAAGCCGTCCAGTGGACAACACAACTGGGAATCTAAAAAAAAATCATTGCAGGTTCGGGTATGCCATCAGTCTTAACAGAACGCGACAAGGCCTATATCAAGCACTCGAAAAAAACAAGCTGCAAAGCCTGGGTCTTCTGCTTGTTTTAGGATTTTTCATCGCCATACTCTTTATTGTGGTATCCATGACGAGGAAAAACTCCAATGATCTTCGTCTGCTGCTGGATTCCAGTATCGAATCGCAATTGATTTCCACTTCATTGACCGCCCTTAAAATCATAGACGTTGACGCGTTCGAGTCGTACAACATCATGTCGGACATTGAAAACGACATGGAAGCTTACAGCCGGATCCTCGACCAGTTGCGGAATATCCAGAGCGCAACCAAAGTAAAATATATTTACGCGCTGAAGCAGCTCAATGACGGACAGTATTATTTCGTGTTCGATACCGACCCTGAAGATGACACCGTTCTGGAGGTCGCGGGGCCATACAAACTGGAAACGGTTCATGAGCAGGCTTTTCTGGGTAAACAGTCTTTTGACATGAACATGAGCGACGAATGGGGACGCTATCACACCAGCGCGGTTCCAATTCGTAAAAACGGCAAGGTAATAGGCATCGTTTGCACGGATCTGGACAACACTTTGTGGGCGCGAAGCAACGAATCGGCGAGCGACAATTTTAAATATCTGCTTACGTCTGTCGGCTTTATAATGTTGCTGGTGCTGCTTCTGACTTCGGTATTATTGCGCAGGCTTCAGACCGTGCAGGACGAGCTGTTCCAGATGGCGAATTTCGACGCCGTTACGGGCCTTCCAAACCGGCGTTATCTGATGGACTGCCTGAAAAAAATTTCCAGAAAAAACGGCAATGCAGAACCTTACGCGCTTCTTCTTATCGATCTGGACAATTTTAAAGCCGTTAACGATAACGCCGGACACGACGCCGGAGACGCGCTTTTGCGCCATATCGCCGCGTACCTCGAAAGCACATTTGAAAACTCCAGGTCTTTTCGTCCCGCGGCCGGCGTTTTAAACGTCTCCGCGCGTATCGGCGGCGACGAGTTTGTACAAATTATTCCCGGCGTCGCGACGGAAACAGACGCGGCCATTGCCGCCCAGAAACTGCTGGACAATTTCTCTTCACAGATGCTGGACCGTTATATCGAAAAATACCATGTGGGCATGAGCATCGGAGTTGCGCTCTATCCGCTGCATTCGGACGATTTTCATGTCCTGATCAAATACGCGGACATCGCCATGTATCACGCCAAGGAATCCGGCAAGAACGCTTACCGCGTTTACGAAGATGAAATGCACATGAACTAAGGAGAATCATGTCCAACCCTGAAAAAGTTTTAAAGCTGGGGCTGCCTAAAGGAAGCTTACAGGAAGCAACCCTTGATCTTTTCCGCAAGGCCGGCATACGTATTTCATCCAGCGACCGGTCGTATTTTCCATATTGCGACGATGAAGAAATTGAAATCATGTTCATACGTTCGCAGGAAATGGGCAAATATGTCGAAGCCGGTCTTTTTGACGCGGGAATAACCGGGCAGGACTGGATTCTGGAAACGGGAGCGCGGGTAAAAGAAATCTGCGAACTGGTTTACGGCAAATCGGGATTCAAGCCCGTGCGCTGGGTTCTTGCCGTGCCGGAAGCGTCAAAAATCAATTCCGTAAAATACCTTGAAGGAAAAACCGTCGCTACCGAGCTTGTCAGCTTCGTCAAAAGGCATCTCGCGAAGAACAAAGTCAAGGCGCGCGTCGAATATTCCTGGGGCGCGACTGAAGCAAAGGCGGGCATTTTAGTGGACGCGATTGTCGAGCTGACCGAAACCGGCCGCTCATTGCGCGCCAACCGTCTCCGCATAGTTGAAGACCTGCTTGCCTCAACAACCCGCTTTATTGCGAACAAAAAAGCGTGGAGCGATCCATGGAAGCGCGAGAAAATGGAAAACATCGCGATTTTGCTCAAGGGCGCGCTTGCCGCCGAAGGCATGGTTGGCCTGAAAATGAATCTTCAGGAAAAAGACCTTTCTAAAATCATGGAAATACTGCCTTCACTTAAACGCCCCACCGTCAGTCCGCTGACCCTGACCGGCTGGATGGCGCTTGAGGTCGTGGTGGAAGAAAAAATCGTTAAGCGAATTATTCCGGAATTAAAACGCGCGGGCGCGGAAGGAATTATCGAATACACGCTCAACAAACTTATCGCCTGACATTTGGCCGCCTTGCGGCGGCCAGTGGCTAGTGGCTAGTAGTCAGTGGCTAGAAAAAATTCGCCGCGAATTATCTTTGGGATAATTTCACGGAAGAAGTTATGGATAAGTGGTTAGCGTCGCAGGGGGCCGCCACCGGCCGTATGCGGTTATAGACATGTGAGCGCGGGCATCTCGCCGGCGAGTTCCTGAAAATACGGGCATTTTGCCCGCGTTCCCTGCAAAGCCGGAAAGTTTTGTAATTACCTCGAAAGTCTCACAAATATGTAATATTATCGTTACATGTCCGAAAAACGCCGAAACATATCAGGGCAGCCGGAACTTTTATTAGGGTTTGCGCGACGCGCCCGCATTTTGATAATAGGCCGCGAAAATCTGTCGCGTTTCCGCAACAAGCTGCAATTCGTTTTGATCACGGAAGATATTTCGGAAAACAGCCGGAAAGAAATTCTAAGGGATTTTCGTCATTACCCCGTGACGCAACGGTACAGCACGGAAGAATTGGAGTCGTTCATCGGCGCTACAGGCGTAAAAGCGCTGGGATTCATGAAATCCGGTCTGGCGCAATCTTTGTATTCATCGTTGAAAAATTATAGGATAAACGCGCCGGGCGGCGGCAAGCCGCATGGCTCAATTACTCAACCCGGAGCGCATTTTCCATGATCGCTAAATTTCAGTCGATGCCGAATTTCACGTACCTTGTCCGGATTGTTCCTTTTGTCGCTTTTGCCGCGCTGACACTGGCGCAGGGACAGTTCGGCGAAACAGGCGCGTACTGGATCTACACGCTGAAAACCATTATCGGCGCGCTGCTGATATGGCTTGTCTGGGCGCATGTAAAGGAAATGCGCTGGAATTTTTCATGGGAGGCTGTTGTCGCAGGCGTTGCGGTTTTTCTGCTCTGGGCCGGCCTTGAC
>JAIRVC010000137.1 GCA_031254095.1 Acidobacteriota bacterium | reverse complement strand
AAGCTCCGATATTTGCGCCGCAATCAATGATGAGTGGCGTCCGCTCGGAAACAGCAATCCTTTGATATTCGGTACAAATATCGCCAAACCGGGCCAACCGCGTGAGGTCGTAGTCTTTTTGGAAAAAAATCTGTTGCAATACACCTTTGTCGCTGCCGTGCTCACGTAAGGCGAAAGGAGTTGCGCCATTGCCGAAATCCAGCATGATATTCGTCAAACCCATTTGTTTTGGTTCTTGTTGCGCCCGCAAACCATCTGCGTATACAGCGTTCCCAAGTAAATCATTGCGATTAACGTTTTGATCACCTGCCATGCCTTAAGCCTCGCAAAAATTGTAATTCATGAAATATCTCTCGGGTTATTGGAATACAAATTCCAACTACTGCCCGCTTTGCGGCATTAACTCATTGCTTTCGCGACGGCCCGGCGGATGAAATCTTCAAGGCCGCGGATACATTCCATATCCCGGTATGCCAGATGGCGGTTCCGGGTGATTTTTTCTGAAATTTCTTTTCGCCAGTCCGGTTCCTTTATCAGGCGCGCGGCGATGGCGACATATTCATCCATATTCCTGCCTTCCGTTTCGCCAAGATCCATCATTTTCAGAATGGCGTGGGTATGTCTGCCGCGCATCAATTTGCCCGGCATTGTGACAACCGGCAGATCGCAGGCCAGCGCTTCCATAGTTGTGTTGCAGCCCGACCAGCCGATGCTGTCCAGAAACACGTCGGCAAGCTGATTGAACGCGCGATAATGCGCCGGATCAAGCGTCGGAACCATTTTTACGTAATCTTCCACGCGCAGGCCGAAGCGCGAAAACGCCGTGTCAAGCCGCCGCAGGAAACGTTCTCCCAGCGCAGATGATCTTTGAGAAATGAACGCGAACTGGCACGCGCCGGTTTCCACCGCGATCCGTGGAAACACTTCGTCATGCTGCGGCAGATATTTAAAAAGCGACTGCGTACATATAAACAATGGAAGATCGTCCCGCAGCCCGAAATGGGCGCGATCGACAGGCGCGGATACGCTGTCCAGCGGTTCGTAATAAATCGACAGATTGGGGAGGCGAACGAGTTTTTCGCAATAATGATCCTGTCCGTTTTCCGGCTCCATCAGATCGCTGCTGAGATAATAATCAATTGTCGGAAAGCCGCTTGTGTCCGGATGTCCCCACGATGTGCATTGAACCGGCGCGAGGCGAAAAGCTGCCAGCCGCGGCGTCATATGGTCCATTCCAATTCCCGGAATGATCAGAATGTGCAGTCGGTCGCCGGCGACGCGCCGGAGCCAGTCTTCAAGCGTCGGCAGATTTTCGGCAAACCTGTAAAAACTTTTTTTCGCGATTTCCGTATGTTCGTCGGTTTTCCAGCCTGTGTAATAACCGTATAACTGAAATTCCTCCCGGTTAAGGTTTTCAATCCAACCCTTGATCGGAATTTTCCAGTTGGAATGCCTGTGAAAAAAAGCGGACAGAATTCCAACCCTGACCGGTTCGCCGGATTTTATCGGGGGAGGCGCCGCCGGTTTTTTCGCCCATTCCGGAAAACAGGCAGCCTGAATGCGGACCATCAGGTTGCCGTACATAGCCTGAAGTTCCCTGTCGTTTTCCCCCTGGTACGCCAGATAAAACGGTTGACTAACGCCGACAAGCTCCCTTGCCCCGTCCAGCGCCGCAGGTTTGGTCAGATCGGCACTCCGGCACAATTCCTCCAGCGCTTTCCGGTAATTTTCCCTCGCCTGGACGATTTCTTCCGATGAGCGGTGTATAAGCGGAATCTGCATGGTGCAATTTCTCAGCTTCGCCGACAGGTTTTCAGGGTCAAGTTTAATGGCCGTCCGGAAATGGTTTCTGGCTTCTGCGGTTTTACCCTGCTGGTGCAGCATTAGCCCCAGACCAATGTGCGCGTGTACGGAATTGGAATCCAGCGTCAGCGCCAGGCGATAGAAAAGAATGGCGTTTTCATATTGATGCTGTTCCGTGTAAATATCTCCCAGTATGAGTATTATTCGAATGTTTTGAGGATCCAGATCCATTGCCTTGCGCCCGAAGGCGATGGCTTCGTTAAATTTGTTCTGTTTTTTATAGGCTTCCGCCATGTCGGAAAGAATTTCCGGGGAATCCGGTTCAAGAAGAAGCGCTTTACAATAATGCTCAATTGCCTGCTCAGGTTTCGCCATATCGGACAGCAACCGGCCGAAATTGTGAAGAATTTCCGGCCGGTCAGGCGCGAGTTCCAGCGCCTTTCTAAAGCATTTTTCCGCAAGTTCCAATTTGCCCTGCGTCCTGTATATATTCCCTTCCTCTTCCGTCGCGGTTCCCGCCAATTCATTCTCGTATTCCGTTTGATCGCAGGCTTTGCCGTCAACGAGCCGGGTGAGCAGTGAAACATCGCAGGATTCACTGACTTTGCGGAAAAACAGGTGTCCGGTTTCCCTTGCCAAAACAACATCTTCAGCCGACAAGCTGTAGTATGTTTTTGGGCTGATTACCTTCAGTTCGCTGTTGGAATTTTGTTTAATAACAATTTTCTCTTCGTAGTCCCGCCAATTTACGAAAGTGATTTGCCGGTTTAAAATCAGATCTTCCAAAGGAAGATTCAAATGGATCAACAGATTTATGAAATAATGTTCATCGGACGCGTAGACATCTTCAAATATGCCTGTATGGTCGTGCTCAATAAAAATTTCGGCTGTCTCGCGCCGTAAATACATCCATTGATGCTGCTTTGCGAATTTATCCAGAGGGACGAATGACTTGTTCCGCAAACAACGCCAGCGTATGACAGTTTCTTCAATGACAGTTTTTTTGTTCTTATCAACGCCTGAGTAACCGATAAATGATTTTCCATTCCGGGCGAACGTATCGTAAATACGGTTAAAATCAAATAACGGCACGCAGGATTCCGACAATAGAATAAATCCGTCATTGTGAATGTCTCGCAGAGCGTGCGCCAGCAATAGGCGTGTGGCATGGACAATGGAAATTTCAGCGTGTTTCGTCGGGATCAATTCGGGAATGATGCTGTTTTTGAGAAATGGCTGGGTAACGCGATCAGGAAACTTTGGATGGCAGAAGATGCTGTATCTTTCCGGAGACAGGCCACTAAAGAAAGTTTCCCAAAGTTGACCCTGGTTGTGGTTATCGCGAGTGAGAAATAAAAATGCCAGTTTCATGCGGTCTTCCCAGGTTTTTCAGTATCGCTCCATTGCTTCTGCGACCGCCCGGCGGATGAATTCCTCAAGGCCGCGGATGCACTCCATGTCACGATAGGCCAGATGGCGGTTCCGGGCGATTTTTTCGGAAATTTCTTTTCGCCGTGCAGGTTCCTTTGCCAGACGCGCGGCGGTAGCGATATATTCTTCCACATTCAGGCTTTCCGTTTCGCCTAGATTCATCATTTTCAAAATGGCGTGGGTGTGTCTGCCGCGCATCGATTCGCCCGGCATTGTGACGATTGGCAGGTTGCAGGCAAGCGCTTCCATGGTTGAGTTGCAGCCCGACCAGCCGATACTGTCCAGAAACACATCGGCAAGCTGGTTAATCGCGCGGTAGCGGGCTGAATCAAGATGCGGAACCATCTTTACGTAATCTTCCATGCGCAGGCCAAAGCGCGAAAACGCCGTTTCAAGCCGCCGCAGAAAGCGCTCTCCCAGCGTGGATGATCTGGAGAAGCCGATGAACGCGAACTGGCACGGGCCGGTTTCCAGCGCTATTCGCGGAAAAACATCGTCCTGTTGAGGCAGATATGTAAGAATCGAATGCGGGCATAAAAACAATGGAAGATCATCCCGCAGCCCGAAATGGGCGCGATCGACAGACGCGGCAGGAGTATCCAGCGGTTCATAATAAATCGACAGGTTGGGAAGACGGACGAGTTTTTCGCAATAATGATCCTGCCCGTTTTCAGGCTCCATCAGATCGCTGCCAAGATAATAATCAATGGTCGGAAAACCGCTTGTATCCGCGTGTCCCCATGACACGCATTGAACCGGCGCGAGACGGAAAGCCGCAAGGCGCGGCGTCATCTGATCCATTCCGATTTCCGGAATAATCAGAATGTGCAGACGGTCGCCGGCGATGCGTCGAAGCCAGTCATCCTGCGTTGGCAGGTCTTCGGTGAACCTGTAAAAAATTTTTTTCGCGATTTCAGTCTGATCGTCGTTTACCCAACCGGTGTAATACCCGTATAACTGGAATTCCTCACGATTAAGGTTTTCAACCCAGCCCTTGATTGGCATTTTCCAGTTTGAATGCCTATAAAAAAATCCCGATAAAATCCCAACCCTGATTGGTTCACCCGGCTTTAGCGAGGGAGGCGCCGGCGGTTTTTCGGCCCACTCCGGGAAACAGGCCGCCTGAATGCGAACCATCAGGTCGCCATACATAGCCTGAAGTTCCCGGTCATTTTTCCCCTGAAACGCAAGATAAAACGGCTGAAAAAATCCCACCAGCGCTTTTGCGCTGTCCAGTGCCGCGGGGTTGATCGGATCGGCGCTCCGGCACAATTCTTCCAGAGCCTTCCGGTAATTTTCCCTCGCTTGGACGATTTCTTCCGTTGAGCGGTGCACAAGAGGTATCTGAAACACGCAGTCCGCCAGCTTTGCCGTCAGGTCTCCGGGATTGAGCTTTACGGCCGTTCGGGAATGGCTCCTTGCTTCAGCGGTTTTGCCCTGGTGATGCAGCGCGTGCCCCAGGCGTATGTGCGCTTCAATGGAATCAGAATCCAAATTCAGCGCCAGGCGATAAAAAGGAATTGCGTTTTCATATTGATTCAGGTCTTTGTAGATATCTCCCAAAACGAGCGGTATCCGGGTGTTTTTTTGATCAAGCTCCATCGCCTTGCGTCCGATGACAATGGCTTCATCGAATTTGCGCTGTTTTTTGTATGCTTCCGCAAGGCTTGTCAGGATTTCCGGGGAGTTTGGTTTCAGAACAAGAGCTTTATTATAAAGCTCAACAGCCTGTTCCGGCTTCGACAGCGCGGTGAGGATCATGCCGAAATTGCGAAGGATTTCCGGCCGGTCAGGCGCAAGTTCCAGCGCCTTTCGGTAGGCGTCTTCCGCTTCCGGATATTTTTCCCGCGCGGCCAGCAGGGAACCGAGATTGGCGAATGCGTCCGCAAAAGCCGGCTGCAATTCCAGCGCCCTTTGAAAGCATTTTTCCGCAAGTTCCAGTTTGCCTTGCGCCCTGTATATATTTCCAAGGTCGTTGCGGAATTCCGCGGCCTGCCCGTCAAGCGCAATTGCCTGGAGAATGATTTTCTCCGCTTCTTCGTAGTTTTTCCGCCGGAGGGCTATACCACCAAGGAGTTGAAGCGCGTCAGCATAGGCTGGTTCCTCAAGGAGAATCTGCCGGCAGAGCGCTTCAGCTTCGTCAGTTTTCCCGGCTTCGTAAAGACGAATGGCATTACCCAATGATAAAAATTCAGAATTCATGCGGCGGTTATAAACTCTTTTATAGGCGTGGTCTTGCAAGCCCGCCGCCGTCCATATATAACGGCGCGTTTAAACTTGCCGCCAGTGTACATTTCGTTTAATTTTGCCGATTCCGCGTTTCTGCCTATAAGCATAAATGCACCTCGAACGATAAACTAAAGCGTTTGCAACTTAAGATTATGATCATAGTATGCCCAAAATGAAGAAATCAATATTCAACTGTCTTTAAAGGAAGCGCTGATTCCGCTGCGACGGCTTGACACTTAGTGGGCTGATGGATATATTCCAGCCTGTTTTCATTTTCAGCAACGGGTTGAAAGAAACGTCAGGTTATGGGATTGAGTGTTTCATCATTTCCGGATCCGGCACGGGAAACCGTGCCGTTGCGGGCCGAATGGTATGCCCTTTATACGCGCAGCCGCTTTGAAAAGAAACTCCTTTACGAACTGACCATGCGGCAGGTTGAAGTATTTCTCCCAATGCGTGAGATTGTCAGCCGGTGGAAAGACCGCAGGAAAAAAATATGGGTTCCTTTGTTTCCCGGATATGTATTCGTAAATCATATCGATACGCCTGAAAACCGCTATCGCGTTCTGAATATTCAGGGCGCGGTTCGTTTTGTGGACGTCTGTGACCGGCCAATTCCGGTTCCGGAAGAGCAGATCAACGCCATACGCAGATTCCTTGAAACCAGTTTGTCGGCTGATCCGTATCCCTACATTCAGGTGGGCGCTCAGGTGGAAGTTATTTCCGGCCCTCTTTCGGGAATCAGGGGGATGCTGGTCGAAAAGCGCGGCAAGTACCGCTTTGTCCTTCAGATCGACCTTATAAGGCAGGCCATTTCCGTGGAGGTTGACGCTTCGGACATTCAGGCTATAGCCGCCTCACAGCGGCCAGTGGTCAGCGGTTAGTGATCAGTGGTCAGAAAAATCCGCCGTGAACCATCTTTGGGGTAACTTTTTAAAATGAAGTTATAGGAGGTAATTACAAAACCTGTCAGATTGCCTATATAAACGCGTCGTGAATCGCCTGAACCGCCCGGCGAACATCTCCCTGATCGACAACCAGCGAAATGTTCAGCTCTGACGACCCCTGCGCCACGGCGATAATGCTGACGTTTTCCCGCGCGGCGGCGGTGAGCGTTTTACCGGCTATGCCCGGAACTCCCTGCATCCCTTCGCCGACCACCGCAATAATCGCGACGCCTTCCCGCAACCGGACGCCGTCGATAATTTTGCCGCCAATATCCGCCGCGAATTCTTTTTGCAGTGCATCGACCGCGCATTGCCGGTCTTTCCCCGGTACGACCAGGCAGACGTTATGTTCGGAAGACGCCTGTGAGATCATCATGACATTGACGCCCACGCGCGCGAGCGCCGTGAAGATGCGCGCGGCAACGCCGGGAACCCCCATCATGCCGTGTCCTTCAACGGCGACAAGGGCGAGATCGTCGATCGACGTTACGTTTTTCACCGCGCCCGACACGCCCCGCGTTTTGCCCGAAATAAGCGTGCCCGGATGAGACGGGTTGAACGTGTTTTTAATTCGGATGGGAATGTTGTTTTCTATCGCCGGGAGCATGGTTTTTGGATGAATGACCTTTGCTCCGAAATATGACATTTCGGCGGCCTCGCGATAGGAAATTTCCTCAAGATGCCGCGCTCCTCTCACGTAGCGCGGATCAGCCGTCATAATGCCGTCAACATCCGTCCATATCCAGATTTCTTCGCTGCCGAGCGCCGCTCCCACAATGGCGGCGGTATAATCCGAACCGCTTCTCCCCAGCGTGGTGGTAATTCCGTCCTTCGTGGCCGCGATAAATCCGGTCGCCACGGGAACGATATTTTTCTCAACGAGAGGCGTCAGCGCTTTTTGAATATTCGCGCGTGTTACAGCGAAATCCACCGCGGCCTGACCGTAATTTGCGTCGGTGCGGATAAGTTCCCGCGTGTCAACGTATTCGGCCGCGATGCCCGCGTCCTCAAAAACGGCGGCGATCTGCGCGCATGATAGGCGTTCGCCGAAAGACGCGATGGCGTCAAGCGATCGCGGACTTAATTCCTCGAGCAACGCGACGCCCTGGTAAATAATGTCAAGATCTTTAAGGAGGCGGGCGTAATATCCGAACAGCCTGTCGCGGCTTTCCGGCCGGGATACAAGCTCCATGGCGATTTGCGAATGTTTTTGCGACAGCGTTTCGACCGCTTCCCGGACTTTCACGGCTTCATTTCGCAGCGCCGCCCGCGCGGTTGAAAGCAGCAGGTCGGTAACTCCCGACATGGCGGAGGCGACAACAACGAGCCGCTTTCCATAACCGGCTCGGATGATTTCCGTGATTTCCCGCAGCCGCCCGGCATCTCCGACCGACGTTCCGCCGAATTTCATTGTAATCATTACAAATATCTCGCAATTAAGTGATCAGTGGTCAGAAAAATTAGCCGTGAACCATCTTTGAAGCAACTTCTGGAATGAAGCTACAGGCAAGCGATTGTCATTCGCTGCTAGCCACTAATCACTAGCCACTAAATCCGTATACACTGTCGCGATAACCGAAAGACCTGGCCGCAGCGGATATTCCGTGTCGATTGCGTCGTCGATGACAATTTTAACGGGAATCCGCTGTACAACCTTTACATAGTTGCCGGTGGCGTTCTCGGGCGGCAGCAGGCTGAAACGCGCGCCCGTCGCGGCGGCGATGCTGTCCACATGCCCGTTGAATTTTCGCCCGCCGTAGGCGTCGACCGCGATAATCGCTTTATTGCCGGGCTGCATGTTCTCAAGCTGGTTTTCCTTGTAATTGGCGGTGATCCATATGTTGTGCAATGGAACCATGGAAAGAAGGGGCTGTCCGGCCTGCGCCATCTGTCCCGTTTCCACCTTTCGCTGACTGATAAAACCGTCTATCGGCGCCTTGATCCGGGTATAAGAAAGGTTCAGCTCGGCCTGCTCAAGCGCGGCTTCCGCAAGTTTTACCCTTGCCTCGGCTGCCTGCCTGTTGGCGCGGCTGATAGCCATCTGCTCCGGCGCGGTTCGGCTCGCGCTCTGATTGGCGAGGGCTTCCTTGATACGCGCTTCCGCCTGCTGTACGCGCCCGCGTGCCGCTTCGATGGAACGCGAAACTTCGGCGATTCCGGCCTCGGCGGCTTCATACGCCGCGCGGGCCGCGTCGGCGGCCGAAACCGCGGAATCGTACTGCTGGCGGGAAACTTCATCCTTCGCGACAAGAAGCCGCATCCTTTCCAGATCCTGATCGGCCTTGACGCGCACCGCGAGCGCCTGGCGCGACTGCGCTTCTATCAATTCCAGCCGGGCGTTCGCGGCCTCTGCGTCTTTCACCGCCGTATCGCGCGCGGCCTGCGCGGTTTCGATCCCGGCGTCGGCAAGACTTACCTGGCTGGACGCCGTTACCGATGTCAGCGGAACATGGATGCCGGCGGCTTCCGCCGCGGCAACGGCGGCTTCCAGTTCCGCCTT
The DNA here is from genome assembly GCA_031254095.1 of Acidobacteriota bacterium. Taxonomy (GTDB): domain Bacteria; phylum Acidobacteriota; class UBA6911; order UBA6911; family UBA6911; genus UBA6911. The sequence goes on along the minus strand of JAIRVC010000137.1, from coordinate 3,590 downwards.
CGCCTTATTCAGCGCTACCTTATAGTCACTGGGGTCGATTTCAATCAACGGCGTTCCTTCTTTTACAAATGCGTTGTCCTGGACGTTTATGGCCGTGATCTGCCCAAAAATCCTGGCGGCTACCGGGTGAATATGACCGTCTACCTGCGCGTTGTCCGTGGATTCGCGCCCGTCAAAATACTGCCGCCAGCCGAAATAAACGCCGACGCCTATCAAAACGACCGCTATCAGAATCCACTTTCCTTTGCCGCCGGTTTTAAATTTTGTATCTTCCGTAGTCATGCTGTTTTTATTTCCCTTTTAAAAACTGTTCATATTCTCTGTCGGAAACGCCCAAAGCGCGCGCCAGCGCAAGTTTGGCCATATTGTGCGCATGAAGCCCGCTTATATGATTTTCATTTGCCGTCGCCAAGGCCTCCTGTGCCTGCACGACCTCGACATTGTTCGTAACGCCGGCGCGGAAACGGCTCTCCGATTGCGTGACCTGTTCCCCGGCCAGTAAAACGGCGCTTTCGGCGACCTTTACCCGTTCTTCGGCGGCTTTCAGATCGAGGAACGCTTTTCGGATGTCGTAATGGATGCTCGCTTTAAGATCTTCAAATTCGGCCTTGAGCCGGTTTAAAGCCGCGTCGGCTTCAATTACGCGGCTTCTTACCGCGCCGCCGGTGAAAACAGGAACGTTCAGGCTGGCGCCGATTGCGACCTGCGACCCGTGCCCTTCCCATTGCGCCTGGTTGCGGAGCTGGTAATCGGCGCCAACGCTCAATGAAGGAAGATTGCCGGCTTCGGCGGCTTTGCGTTCCAGTTCCGCCGCCCGCAATCCGGCCTCGGCGCTGTGGTAATCGGGACGCTCGCGCAGGGCGCGCTCAATGGATTCTTCCAGAGACAGAACCGGAATGGGCACAAAAGGCATATTATCCGCGAGTTCAAATTCCTGCCCGAGCGGAAGGCCGATCGCCCGCGCCAGCGTTAGCTTGTTCTTGGCAAATTGATCTTCCGCGACGATGAGCCGTTGCTGTTCGGATTGCAGCTCAACCTGCGCGCGCAGTACTTCAATGCCGGAAACCACGCCGGCCGCCTTCTGATCGACGGCCAGATCATAAAGGCTACGCGCCGTCCGAACCTGCGCGCGTGCGGCCTCAATGCGGCTTTTGTCGGCGACCGTCTGTAAATACAGCATGGAGACGACGTAGGCCGTCATATCCCGCGCGTTTTCATTGGAGAACTCGGCGGCTTTAAGATTCTCCTCGGCGGCGCGCTTTCGGCGCAGCGACGGAAAATCGAGAACCGGCTGCGTGACGGCGACCCCGGCCCTGATGGCGTTTGTGGGATCCTGCTCTTTTTCTCTCAACGCGAAATAGTCAATGCCCGCCCCCGCCGTGACCTGCGGACGCAGACGGCTGAGGGCGGCAAGACGCGCCCCGCGCGCGGCCTGGACGGACTGATCGCTGACCAGCGCGCCCAGATTGTAGAGGAGCCCTTTCCTGATAGCGTCGGCAAGGGAAAGCCTCAATGTATCCGCGGTTTTTTCCTCACTTGGGACGCCTCCCAGAAATACGTCCTGCGAGAGCGATTCCTGCGCGAAAAAAATGCCGAGGCAGAGCGCGAGCGCCGCCGGAACGCCGAAAAATCGTTTTGTTTTCCGCAAGTGCAATTTCCTTTCTCAGCCCGGATGTTCGTAATTTTTTTTAATAATGGCAACCGGGAAAGTATGGCACTACATACAGCCGCTATCAATTAAACGGCGAAATATCTTGTCGCTCAATATAAGTTTCAGAGCAATTAACAAATTCGGCAATAACCGTTATGCTTACTATGTTTTAATAACGAATTTTCTTCAGAGGAACGGGCATGAAACAGGTAATATTGGGAAAAACAGGGATAGAAGTAAAACGGCTGGGATTCGGCGGCATTCCGATTCAGCGCGTAAGTGAAGAACAGGCGATTGACGCCGTTCTGTACGCCGTGGAAAAAGGAATGGACTTTATCGACACTTCACGCATGTACACCACGAGCGAAACCCGCATCGGAAAGGCTCTGAGTCAAACCGCTAAAAAGCCGGTGATAGCCACTAAATCTTTCGGCCGCACCGCCGACGACATCCGGAAGGACGTGGAAATCAGCCTCCGGGAGTTGCAGCGGGACGTAATCGATATTTATCAATGCCACAGCATAAACACGGTTGAGGATTACAGGAAGATTACAGCCAAAGACGGAGCTTACGCCGGTCTTGTCAAAGCAAGGGAAGAAGGGCTGATCCGCCATATCGGAATCACGAGCCACAGCCTCGACATATTGGCAACGGCGCTGGACGACGATTTGTTTGAAACTATTATGGTTTGCTTCAGTTTCCTCGAACCCGCGGCGAAAGAAAAGGTAATACCAAAGGCCCTGGCGAAAAACGTCGGCATTCTGGTCATGAAACCGCTGTCCGGCGGCGTCATCGAAGCGCCCGAACCCGCGTTGAAATGGGCTCTGGGCTATCCGGAAACGCTGGTGCTGGCAGGCGTAGAAAGCAGGGATTTGATTGATCAGAACTGGAGCATCTTTCAGGGAAACTGGGAACTGACCGAATCCGACCGGGAAGCCATCAAGGCGATCAGCCTGCAATACGATAAGAAATTCTGCCGGCGCTGTGATTATTGCCTCCCGTGCCCTTCTGAAATTCCGATTCAGTTTGTTCTGGGCGCGCGGACCTTCCTGAAAAGGATGGGGCCCGGCGGGTTGAAAGTTCCAATATTTACCAGCCTTTGGGACAAGGCGGAAAACTGCACGGAGTGCGGCCAGTGCGCAACGCGCTGTCCGTATGGGCTGCCGATTCCGGAATTGATAAAAGCCAATGTCGAGTGGCGAAAAGGGCTGGATATATAGCGGCTAGTGGCTAGTGGCTAGTGATCAGTGGTCAGAAAAGTTCGCCGTGAACCATCGTTGGAGGGTAACTTCTGAATGAAGTTATATGTAAGGGAAACACTGGCGGGCAGTGGAGAAAAGACATGGGTGAGATAAACGTTATTGACGGAGAACGGCGGAGCGAGCGGGCGGTTGAACTTATACGCGAGGCGCGAAACATTGTCGCGCTTACCGGCGCTGGCATAAGCACGGAAGCTGGAATACCGGATTTTCGCGGGCCCGGCGGATTATGGGGAGACGCGGAAAAACTGGATCTTCTTTCACTTTCGGGTTTCCGCCGTTCGCCGGAAGGCTTTTACCGCGCCAGTCTTGATTTGATCGCCTCGATTTCGCGAGCCGCGCCGACGTCCGCGCACCGGTTGCTGGTTCGGCTTGAGGAAATGGGTAAATTAAAAGCGGTGGCCACGCAGAATATCGACGGCCTGCACACAACCGCCGGTTCGCGAGTGGTGTATGAACTGCACGGAACATACCGAACCGGCCGATGTACGCAATGCGCCAAAGCGTATGAAATGGCGGGCTTTTACGCGGAGATCGAAGCGGGGCGGCTGACGCTGCCGCTTTGCTCCGTTTGTGCCGCGCCGATCAAGCCGGATATCGTGCTGTTTGAAGAAAATCTGCCGGAAGAAGCCTGGGAAAAATCAGTGGCGGCGGCCGGAGCGTGCGATCTGATGCTTATT
>JAIRVC010000110.1 GCA_031254095.1 Acidobacteriota bacterium | reverse complement strand
GCGTCAAACAGCCGCCCCGCGCTGGTTGTTTGCGGCGAATGAATTTCTTTTTCAAGCATACGGCAGATCAAGGCGCGTTCGCGCGGCGTGAACGATTGAACCGGCGGAAGATCGTCCTGCGCGAGAAAATCCCCGCCGAATATTTCATGCAGAATTCCAAGCGCGGCGCGGCGCGGTTCGCGGACGGCGGCCGAGCTTCCCGGCAGGCGAAATTCCCGCAATTTCGCGGCGCGCCGGAATCCGGAGTCGTCAACCAGAAGAAATTCTCCCCCCCAGATAGTTCCGTCAAGTCCGTATCCGGTTCCGTCCCACGCAACGCCCAGCGCCGCGCCGCCTATTTCGTTTTCAGCCATACATGCCGCCACATGAGCGTGATGATGCTGCACCCGCACTACAGGAACGCCAAGCCCGCCGGCCGCTTTGGTTGAAATATAATCCGGATGCTCATCCGCCGCGACGCAAACGAGTTTGACAGGGTACAGTCTGCGAAAATCAGCGATCACGCGATGAAACGCCTCGATTGCTTCCCTGCTTTCAAGATCGCCGATATGCTGGCTGAGAAAGATATTGTCTCCCGAAGAAAAAGCGACTGTATTTTTCAGATGGCCGCCAACCGCCAGTATGCCGGCGGCGGTTCCTTTATGGCGGAGCGGAAGCGGCGCGTAGCCGCGCGCGCGGCGAAGCATGAGTTCCCTGCCCATGACTATACGGACTATTGAGTCGTCCACATGGCAGACGATGGGGCGGTTATGTATCAGAAAAACGTCCGCGATGCCGGAAAGTCGCAAGAGCGCTTCGCGTTCGTCAACGCAAATCGGCTCGTCGGACAAGTTGCCGCTTGTCGCGACAACGGGGCCGCCGAATTCTTTCATCAACAGGTGATGCAGCGGCGTCGATGGAAGCATCACTCCAAGATACGGATTCCCCGGCGCGACATTCGCGGCTATGGAATCTCTGCGCCGTTGCAGAAGCACAATCGGCGCTTCCGGCGAAAAAAGCAGGCGGCGTTCCAGCGGCGCGGCGCGGCAGTCCGTTTCGACCGCCTCAATCGACGGATACATTAGCGCAAAAGGCTTTTCATCGCGGCGCTTGCCGAGGCGAAGACGTTCAACCGCATGTGTGTTTCGCGCGTCGCAGACGAGATGAAACCCGCCGAGACCCTTGACTGCCGCGATTTTTCCCCGTCGGATGAATCCGGCCGTTTCAATCAGGGCGTCGTTGCGGACGGCGATCGTCAGGCCGTTTTCATCACAAAGCCGGAGTTCGGGGCCGCATGACGGACAGGCAACCGGCTGCGCGTGAAATCGCCGGTCTTCGGGGGAGTCGTATTCCCTGCGGCAGTCAGGACACAGCGGAAAAGATTTCATGGATGTGTTCGGGCGGTCGTAGGGCAGCGATTCAATGATGGAAAAGCGCGGGCCGCAATGCGTGCAGTTGATGAAAGGATAAAGATAACGCCTGTCTCCGGGGTCGTACATCTCCGCGAGGCAGGCGTCGCAGACGGCGATGTCGGGAAGTATCAGGACATCGGCCGCGCCGCCTGTTTCGCTTTCCAGAATTTCAAAGCCGTGAAAAAACGCCGGTTCAAGCAGGGAATATTCAAGGCTTTGAATAAAGGCTCGCGGCGGCTTTTCCCGTTCGACGCGCAGCAGAAATTCGTCCAGCGCGGCCTGCTCCCCTTCGGCTTCAATAAAAACGCCCTGGGGTGAATTGCGAACCCAGCCGGCAAGCCGGATTTCCGAGGCAAGCCGGTAAACGAAAGGCCGGAAGCCTGTTCCCTGAACCGCTCCCCGTATTGCGATACGCATCCGCCACATAATTTAAAAACCCGGATATTGATCAGAATGCCTGACCGATGCTGAAAAACAAGGCGCTGCCGCGTTCGCCGGGACGCCGCTTGTCTAGCTTGAAGCCGTAATCGAAGCGCAATGGGATAGATTTGATCTTAAACCGCAATCCCGCGCCGGCGGATTTGCGCAGGGTGAAATCGAAATCGCTCAGCCGTTCATAGACATTGCCAACATCCAGAAACAGGACTCCGTTCACAATGCTCCAGAGCGGAAAACGTATTTCGTTGTTGAAAAGAAACATTCCTTCACCGCCCTCGGAATACAGCAGGTCGCCGGTATTCGGGTCGCGCCTCACCGGGCCAAGCGCGTCCTGTTCAAAACCGCGCATTGTCGTGCCGCCGCCCGCGAAAAAACGTTCGGGCGAAAGTGGACGCCGCATGATTTCGCCGCTGGAGTCTTCAAACGAGACGTTCCGGCCTCCAAAAGAAGATGCCAGTCCGAGGCGCAGCGCGCCGGCATAAACAAACCGGGTTGGAATAGCGTTGCCTTCCAGGTCCCTGGTCGGCAGTTTCAGATATTTATCGAGCGGCACGTAGCGGAAATACTGACCCGAATAACGCGCGAAACCTGTTTGCGAACCCAGCCATGTCGGGCCGAATCCCACGGTGTGCGCGGTAAATTCCCCCCTGGTCGCGTCCAGAATGTTGTCCCGCGTGTCGCGCGTCAGCGTGACCATTAACTGCGCGACTGGCTCATACGCCTGAAATTTTGTTGAATTAGTGGAATTGCCGTTTTCATCTCTGGGGCTGGAGGCGATGCTTTTTTCGTCCCACTCGCGTTCCACAAGTTTTACGCGTTCATAGCGGTAGCCGTAGTCAAGCCGGTAGGCTTTGGGAAGCGTCCGCTCCTGCATCAGCGAAAATCCTATGCGCTCGTTGGCGCATGTATACAGCGCGGTGTCGCATCCATCCGGCCCGGTGGAAATTCGAGATGGGCGTTCATCCATCTGCCAGAAAGCGCTGACATCCATTTTGAGATGCAACAGCCTGACAAAAGGCTGGTTGTAATAAACGCGGGCTTCCGTAAGATCGGTGTCGTAACGAAGCCGGAAACCCAGATTTGACGCGCGCCCCATCACGTTCATGTTTTGCGTCTCGACAATTCCGCCGGGGCCGCGATCGGTATCGTAGTAAAGCCCGTACTGCAGCCGATAGGGAGCGTTTTCCCGCAGCCGCAGCCTGACGCGCATATTTTTACGTCCGGAATCCGCGTTGTTCTCCGCTATCTCATCGGTTTGAAAATCGACGGATGAATAGACTCCGGTCGAGTAAAGCCTCCGCCGGCTTTCGTTGATTTTTTCAAAATCAAGCATATCCCCCGTTTGAAAATCGAGCTGCCGGGTTACAAAGTTAAGGCTGGTGCGCTGATTACCTTCGATCTCAACTTCCTCGATGAAAGACTGCCGCCGTTCGGTAATCTGAAACGTCAGGTGGGCCAGCGCGCTGGGCGTATCCTGCACAACGCGGAACGTTGCGGAAACATCGTTGTAGCCGCGGCTGCGATAAAGATTTTCGATCGCCCTTATCGAGTTGCGAAGGGTTTCCGGATTGTAAAAACTGCCGCTTGACGTAGGAATAACCATCCAGAGACGGTTGTAATTAAAAGCGCTGTTGCCGGTAAACTCCAGGTCGCCGATGATAAAAAGCGGCCCTTCGCGGATTTCCATAACGGCTTCTCCGGAGCGCGTTTCAGGGGCGAGATTCAGGCGCACCGCCGCGCGCGCCTCAAGATAGCCGCGATCACGGTAGTATCTCTGGATAAAATCAACAACTTTTCCGGGATCGGCGTAAACGTCGAGTTCAAGTCCGGCTTTCCTGATCACCCGCCGCAGTTCCTCGCCGCCGATTTCGTCCGCTCCTGAAAATCTGAGCGGAACGCCGGAATAGAGCGTTCCAGGGGCAATATGGAAAACAACGTTCCGAACTCCGGCCGGCGAGCCGTCTTGCGCGACGATTTCGGTTTCGACGGAAATTCCGGCTTCAAGATAGCCGTTCTTTATCATGTCGCGGCGCAGCACATCGACGGCGTCCTCAATGCGCCCGGCTTCAAAAGCGCCTTCGGTCCAGACCTTTTCGATCTCCCGGCGCGTGTCCGGCGAAACGGAAAAACCTTCAAAATGAAAACGGACTACGGGTCCCGGCGTTATGGCGAATTCAAGATTTACCGTGTCGTTCAGGGTTTCGCGTCTTACGCGGATGTCCGCCTCGAAATAATTTTCACGGACGTAAAATTCGTTCAGCCGGTCAATGCCTCTCTGGATTTTTGAAAAATCGTAACGGCTGCCCGGTTTTGCGGACAAACGGCTGAGGAGCGTATTTTCTGAAAAGTTTTCCTCGCCCGTGAAACGGATGTCGCCTATTTCAAATTTTGTATTTCCGCGCGAGCCGGCGCGCGTTGCGCCTTCTTCCGCGCCCGACCGGCGTCCGGTACGCGATCCCGTCCTTGCGGCGTTTGCGCCTCCGAACCGCAAGTCGTGCCGGAACTCAAACCTGTAGCTGTCGTCCATCTGCCTTGTGGCTTGCGTGTTCAACCGCCGCGGCATGGCGTAGCGGGCAGCCCAAATCTGGTCGCCGCCGTTGGTAAGGTTCATTGAATAGGCAAGGCTGAAATCGCGGGTAATGTCTTCGCCGATGGTAAGCCGCGCTCCGGGGTCGGATTCCGATGTAATAAAACCCGGATCAATCCTGAATGTGCTGATGCCCAGAGCCCTGCGCGCTCCTCCCGTGAGCTGTTCTCCGGCCTGTCCGGCAAGCAGTGAAAGAGCCTGCGTCTGCATTACCTGCATTTCCTGCCCCTGGGTTTCATCGGAAGTCATTCCGGTCAAAAGCAGGGATAAAACATCGTTCTCAGGCAGGGCGGGTTCGGAGGAAAGAATGGGCGTGAGCCGGTCGGGGGTGCCTGCCAGCCGCAAAATGATATCGTATCCGGCGACTTCCGTATGCACCTGAATGTTCAGTTCCGGTTCAACGCGCGTCTGGTTTGCAAAGGTGATAGTGCCGTGGTCAAGGTAATACTCCCGCTGATTAAGAATAATTTCACCGCCCTCGGTTAAAGTGATGTTTCCGATCACGGACGGCTCATGGTAAGTTCCGACAATGCGCAGGCCGCTTGCCGAAGCCTCCACGCGCGCCACGTTGTTTTGAACAAGAAGCGGGGTAATCGTGCGCACGGAGATGTTGTAGCGGATGCGGTTCAAAATTGAATCCGGCGTCAGTTCGTCGGCGATCACCATATGCTGTGATCTCAGATAATTCATAACCTGCCCGCCGATTTCGAACGATTCCCGATAAGTGCTTCCGTCAATTCTGACGTTTCCGCCAATTTCTATGGTTTCGTCCTTCGACGTAATTGTGATTGCTCCGCTCGAAGTTGATCTCAGCCCCGCGGGCGCTTCAAGAAAAGAGTTGTCAAAAGACATCCGCAGATCAATGCCGCGAAACGGGCCGCGGTTATAGTCCAAAGAACCTCCGCCTGTCAGCTCGCCGCCGTTCAGCAGGCCGGAAAGATGCTCGACCATAATATTTTCCGGAGTAATTGCGAGGCGCATGCGCAGATCGTCCGCCACAATACGCGGATTGCGCAAATTAAATCGTCCGTTATCCGTTTCGGCGTAACCGGAAAGCGAGGGGCTTGAGAGGGTTCCTCCGGCTGCGACATTAATATCGAGCCTTCCGTCGGCTCTAATATCCGGATCGCCAAAAGTCAGGATGGGGGCGGCAAGAAATCCGTTGAGCCGCAGATCGAGAGGGGCTTCCGCCGACAACAGGCCCGCCGAGCCGCCCAGGCTGATATTTGTTTCAGGCCCGATAATGGTCAACCGGGAGATTGACGCCTCGCCGTTGTTAATCTCGATTCGGGCGGGCGACGACTGGTAAAAATCGAGGGCTTCTATTTTAAAACTCAGTTCGTCGAAAATGATTTCCGCGCGCAGTGATTCAAGATCCGCCCGGTCGGCGTTCCCCTCGGCGTGAAGCGAAACTTTACCGGTCAGCCCCGATGGAAAAATGCCGGTCATTTCAGGAGTCAGTTCCGCGGCGGAAAGTTTGAACCGAACCGGCCCGTCGCGCGTTACCAGACCGGGGATCGTCCATGGCAGGGCTCGGAAAGGAAGCTCGCCGGAAACAGCAATCACGCCGTCGCCCCATTTGGCGGAGGCGTCCCGCACAGTCAGCGCGCCGTCCTCGACAGAAGCCTTGATTTTAATGGCGTCAAAGGGAAGCGGCGAGCCGGGAATTTTTACAAATCCGCGTTCCATCGCAATTTCACCCTCGCCTCCAAAAACGCCGTCAAGAACCTTAACCCCGACATCGAAAATCAAAGCGCCGTCAACGGCAAACCCTTCGGGCATAAGCGCAAAAGACAGAGCTTCGTTAATATCCAGGCGTCCCTTGAGTTTCAGAGTTTCATCGGAAACGGTTTCGCCGATTGGAACGCCGCCTGAAAGCTCAAGCTGAGAATTTCGCGTCACCAGAAGCGCCGGAACCGGAATTTCAAGAACACCGGCGCGGTATCGCAGGCGTGCCGGGCTGAAAAGGCGCGCCGCCTGGTCCTGCGCCCGCAGCGTCAGACTTTGAATATCGGCGTCTATTTCCAACTGCTCCGGTTTTTCCAAATTGCCCGCGGCGCGGATGACGGCATCTATGGAACCGTCGATCGGCTGCCCGGCCCGCGGTTTCAGGCCGATCACGGAAAGGTCGGAATTTTCCGCGCGAAGTTCTCCCGTGAAAGCATATGGCGCGGACATTCCGGCGCGCGCCTCGGCGGAAAGATTAAGGCGCGGCGCGGCCATGGCGATCGCAGCGTTTTCTGAAACAATATCGGCGGTTATGGAAACAGGACCAAGCGAGGTTTCTTCGCCGTTCAGTTTAATTTTCAGATCGTCGGCGGCGATCTCCGCCTTAACGCGGGGCTGATCAATAGTTCCTTCGCCGGATATCCGAAGATTGATTTTTTCGGGAGCGGGGATGCTTTCTGGAAGGTTCCAATCGTTCAGCGTCAGGCCATTGCCATCCGCGCGCAGATCGTACCGTCCGGAATCCAGCGCATAGAAAAACCGCGCGTTGAGCGTGTTTTCCAGGGTTTCCGGATTTTCCGGATCGCGCCGCAGCAGGAATTTTTCCGAATAAATTTCCCGGTTCGATAAAACCAGTTCTGCGTCCAGCCGCCCCAGCGGTTTTTCGTACAAAGAAAGATCATTGACGGAAACGGCGGCTTTCCCCTCCGGATTCTGAATATCGCCTCCGATATCCGCCGAGGCGTCAACGGCGCCGCTTAAAGGAATTTGCAAATCAAAAACGTCGTTGATAATCGCGGCGGGTACGCGCGCGGCCTGAGCCGCGACGGAAACAACGGGACTGCCGCCGCCAAAATCAAGGCTTCCCTTAAAGGCGGCGGCGGAGTTTTGCGGCAATACGAAATCGCCGGTAAAATCGAGCGTTTCGCCGCGCAGAAGAAAATCGGATCGTGAACCGGCTTTCAGTTTTCTAAAAATCAATTCCGGAGTTTCCAGCGACGCGCTGATTTCAGGTTGGCGGATATTTCCCGCGGCCTGAATGTGAAAATTCGCCGGGCCTTTCAATTCGCCTAAGGCGGCGGGAAGTTCCTCTGCGCCTAAAAAACGCGCGATTTGCGGAATTGTCAGCCCGATATCCGCGCCCGTTCCGTTGAACTCTCCCTCGATGCCATGGAAATTTTTCAGCGTGAGCCGGCCAGAGGTTTCAATATCAAGAATTCTCAATTCCGGAATTCCGATTTCAAGCCGGTTGTTTTTCAGCCCCGCGTTCAAACTGCCGGAAAGCGGCAAAACGCCGGCAAGCGGTTCCGCGAAATCGGCGGCGAGCGTCATTCGCGCGGCGGCGGCGATTTTATCAAGGCTGAAATCTCCTTCCCATTCAAGGCTGATCGTTCCGCCGGCGCGTCCGGCAATATCCAGAGGCGCGCCCGTAAGCTTTATCAGCGGCCGCAGATCGAGATTTTTAATTTCGGCGGAGACGGAATTCGCCCCGGAGGTTCCGGGCGCCGCGAGATCGGCCTTTCCCGTAAAAATTCCATCGGAAGATGAAACCGCGAATTCCGGGAAAAGCAGCCTTTCAGAGTCGCCCGTCCAGTTTCCTTTCACCGCCAGTTCCAGGGCGCTTTGCCTGTAGGAATGAAAACTGAAATCTGAAATTCCGAGGCGCGCGGAAATATCAAGGCGGTCGAAATCTCCGGCGGCGTGAATTTCACCCGAAAGGTTTCCGCTTAAAGGATCGCCAATGGAAGCGAGCGCGGCGGCTTTCCGTAAATCCGCCGAGGCGTCGATTGTTACGTCGATGGAAGGCCCTGAAAAATCGACGCTCCCGGTTATGTCGGCGGAAAAACCGTCTGCGGCGACTCGCGTGGATGGAATATAAAGACGGTTGTTTTTTAAATCCAGAACGCCTGTAAACGAAAATGTTCTTATCGGCAGAACGATATCTTCATATCGCAGGGCGGCATCCGTCTGATTTTCAAAAACGAGATTGTGCCGGAGCGTTTGCGCGTCGCCCGCAACGTCAAGATTCCATCCGGGAATTTCGATGAACAGATTTTTCAAATGGTTGTCGTACCGGAAAACGCTGTCGCTGATTCCGGCGTTGAGGATCAGAATTTCGGGCGCGGCCCCGTCTCCGGAAGACGGCAAAACGGGCAGATTGTCATTCCCGTCTTTGTCCGTAAAGCAATAAATTTCCGGATGGGCAAGCGTAATTTCTTCAATGACTATTTTGCGCCTGAGCGCTTTTGAAACGTCAAAATCCAGCGCCGCGTGATTGGCACGAAAAACCGGCGGCAGTCCGGGCGCGGACGTTGAGCTGATTGTCAGATTTTCAAACGCCGCGCGGCCGCGGAAATAATTCAGGCTGATGGAGGAAGCTTCCACGCGGATTCCGGCGGCATTATTCAGGTAGCGGCAAAGATAATCGAACGCTAAACGTTTTGCCGGCGGCGTCAGAAGCAGACACAGAGCAAGAGCGGCTAAAACCGCGCCTTCGATCAGTACCCGGATTATTTTCTTTGTCCGCCGTTTCATTAATATGGTCTCAAATCCCGCGCTCTATTTCGTCCATCACCTGATTGATCTTCCTTATGCAGGCATCCATCGGCGCTTGCGCCGTCATATCCACGCCTGCTTTGCGAAGCAGGTCAATCGGATAATCCGACCCGCCGGCACGCAACAGTTCAAGATAGCTTTCCGCCGCGCCGGGTTCGCCCGCGATTACTTTTTCGGCCAGGGCTGTCGATGCGATAAATGAAGTCGCGTATTGATAAACGTAAAAATCGGCGAAAAAGTGCGGAATATATGCCCATTCCGCGCGGATAAAATCGTCCACGACGCACCCGCCCTTTTCGTGGCCGTAGTATTCCCGCGTCAAATCCAGATAGACGCCGTCCAGCAGATCGCCGGTAAGAGCCGTTCCGCTTTCGGCCAGTTCGTGGATTTTAAGCTCGAATTCGGCAAATTGCGTCTGGCGAAAAACCGTGGCGCGGGCATCGTCAAGATAATTGCAGAGCAGCGACAGCCGAACTTCCGCGCCGGTTTCGGCTTTGAGCATATGATCAAGCAGCAGGGCTTCGTTGAATGTGGAGGCGACCTCCGCCACGAAAATTGAATATCGCGAAAGAGCGTAGGGCTGCGCGCGGTTTGCCAGATAACTGTGCATAGTGTGCCCCAGTTCGTGGGCGATTGTGCCGACATCGTCGTATTTTCCGTTGTAATTGAGAAGAATGTACGGATGCGCGTCATAGACCGCGCCGTTGGAGTATGCGCCGGAGCGCTTGCCGTCATTGTGATAAACATCAACCCAGCGGCTTTTGAGCGCTGTTTCCGCGACGCCGGCGTATTCTTTCCCAAGAGGCGCGAGCGACCGGAGAACATGCTCGACGGCTTCGTCGTATGTGTAGGAAAGATCGACATCGGCCGTTATCGGCGCGTAAATATCATAGTAGCGCAGTTCGTCAAGCCCCAGAAGCCGCCGGCGCAGATCAAGATATCGGCGCATAGTGTCAAGATGCCCGCGAATGCCGGAAATCAGATTTGTGTAAACGGCGGTCGGGATATTGTGTTCGTCAAGCGCGCGTTCGAGGCAGAAATCGTAGTTGCGCGCGCGCGCGTAGAACATGTTCTTGCGCGCCTCGGCGGCGAGCTGCGCGCCAAAAGTGCGGCGAAACTCGTTCATCTTTCCCATATAGGCGGTAAAAACCGTTTTCCTGTCATTGCGGTTGCGCGAGCGGCGGTTCAGGCTGAACGCCGCCGGGTCGAGGCGCACCGTGGCGCCGTCTTCAAGCGTGACTTCAGGGTATGGAAAATCCGCGTTTGTGAAAATACCGTTGATAACGCCGGGGGCGTCGGCCATCAGCCCGGCTTCGGCTATGATTTTCTCCTCGCTTTCACTGCGTGTGTGCGCCCGGCGCCGAAAAATGTTGTCGAACACATGACGATATGCCCCAAGTCGCGGTTCTTCTTTTATAAAGCCGTCGATGCGTTCGGGCGCGATGCGCAGAATCTCCGGCTCCATAAATGAAGAACGGGCGGAAAAATCCGAAGCAACCTGAGACATTTCCTGATCCATCGCAAGGTATTTCGCTTCCCGCGTGTCGGTGTCCGATTTCATGCCGGCGTAGCAGGCAAGGCGCGTGTAGTCTTTATGCAGGCGGTCGGCAAACGCGAGACAATCGAGCAATCGGACAGGCGATTCGTCGAGCGTTCCGGCAAACGCGGAGATTTCAGGCAGCGTGGCGATCAATGCCCGCTTTGCCGCCTCCCATGCCTCGTCGTCCGGATAGATGTCCGTAAGATCCCACTTGTATTTTTCGGGAATGCGCGACCTGTCGCGTTCTTTAACGTAAGAATCCTGCATGAAACCTCCATTTATGCCTTCGCCGCCGCGCGGTGAATTTTCCGGCAGCCAAATGCGTTATTTTATAGGAAAATCGTTCGACAATCACCCTCATGAATATGCTTGATCGCACCCTTTGACATATTGTATATAATGCCATTGTTGCTCCGGCCGGCGCGCTTTGCCATACGCATCCGCTTGCGCCGCCGCGCGGCGAATCCGTGTAAATTATTCGATCTGTAAGAGGTTGTTATGGACGTGAAGGAAGTATGTACTGTTCAGCAAAAACGAAAAAAATCGGCTGAATACGGCGAATGGATCTATCTTCAAAAAATGAATTTTTTCCACGGGCGTTTCAGGCAGGAATACGAAGATCATCGCGATTATTTTTCCAATATGGCTCTGCATACGTCATACGAAGAAGAAAATATTGCCGACAAGCTGCATAAACTCTGCAAGGGGCAAGAGTGTTTGATTGACAAGCGAAGGGCGGAAATACGGCAGGGAGGGATTGATAAACTGAAATGACGTTCCGCCGCCGGCGCGCCGCAACAACTTCCGTCTTACTAAAGAAACACTGACCACTGGCCGCCGTGAGGCGGCTTATTTCGCGAGATGTTCGGCAAGCAGGGCGTTGACGATTTTAGGGTCGGCCTTCCCGTCCAGTTTTTTCATGACCTTGCCGACAAAGAAACCCAGCACCTTCTGGTTTCCGCCTTTGTATTCATTGACGGACTTTTCGTCTTCGGACAGAACCTCAAGTACGGCTTTGCGGATCACGTCGGCGTCGCTGACCATCCCAAGCCTGTTTTCCTCGACATATGCCGCGGGATCAATCCCTTCTTCCAATACCTTGACGAGCAGTTTTTTACCGACGTTGCGGTTGATTATCTTTTGATCGACAAGCTCCATAAGTTTCGCGAATTTTTTGCGGTCGATTGCAATATCGTCCTCGCCCTTGTTGTCGCCGGTGGCAATGCTCAACAACTCAACGATGATCCAGTTTGCGACTTCTTTGGGATTGTTGAAATACCTTGTCGTTTCATCAAATATTTCGGAAAGGTTTTTACTCCCCGTGATAATCCGGCTGTCGTATTCGGACAGCCCCAACTGCCCGGTCAGGCGGGCAAATTTTTCATGCGCCATTTCAGGAAGCGCGGCGCGAACGGCGGAAATCCATTCATCGCCGATGACAACCGGCATAAGTTCGGGATTTGGGAAATAGCGGTAATCCGTGGCGTCTTCCTTTCCGCGCATGGAAAATGTTTCGCCTTTATTGTCGTCCCATCTGCGCGTTTCCTGTATCAGTGTCTCGCTTCCGGTTTCCAGCGCGTCCATATGCCGCTGCGACTCGTATGTTATCGCCTTTGCGATAGCCTTTAACGAATTCAGGTTTTTTATCTCGGTTCGCGTGCCGAGTTTATTTGAGCCCGCCTCGCGAGCGGAAATATTTACATCGCAGCGCATGGATCCTTCCTGCATCTTGCAGTCGGAAATGTTTGCGAAACTGAGCAGCGAGCGAAGCTTTTCCAGATAAGCGATAACCTCATCCGATGAACGAAAGTCAGGATTGCTCACAATTTCAACCAGCGGAACCGAGGTACGGTTAAAGTCAACCAATGTTGTGCCGGTATGGCTGTCGTGTACTAATTTCCCGGCGTCTTCTTCAATATGAATCTGTTTTAAGGTGATCTTCTTTTTTCCCGCTTCCGTTTCTATTTCAACCCAGCCGTTTCGGCATATCGGCGCGAACAGCTGCGTGATCTGATACCCGGCCGGCAAATCGGGATAGAAATAATTTTTCTTATCAAACGTCATCGTTTTTGCGATTTCGCTGTTTGTAATAATTCCGGCGGCAATGCCAAGCTCGACGGCCTTTTTGTTGGTGACGGCGGGCATTCCGGGCATTCCGGCGCACGCGGGACATACATTTTCGTTGGCTTCCGCTCCAAATTTCGCGGAACATCCGCAAAACAGCTTCGAATTGGTTGCGAGTTCCACATGAACTTCCAGTCCCATAACAATTTCGTATTTCATTATTGAGCCGCCTCCCATGCCGTTATCAATGCGTTTTCATTCTTTACATTCGCAATCAGCTGTATGCCGGCGCCGTGCAGGGAAAATGAAATCGAAGGAAGTCCCGCCAGTGGCGCAAGCGAAAACAGCGAAAGGTTTTCGTAAGTATTTTCGCTGATTGCCGTCGGAAGGATAATTACGTCGTATTTGTCAAACCGCAGCGATTCCCTTATCAGGCGGCGCAGCTTCATCGCCTTTTCATAATAAGAAACATAGTGATCATGCGACAGCGCCATTGAGCCCATGATGGCCGCAAGCTTGGCTTCCGGACCGAAAGCTTCCGTCCGCGTATTGACGTAAAGATCATTCAGGCTTTTATAGCCGGAAGCGCGATAGCCGAACTTTATACCGTCATAGCGGCTTATATTATTGCTGATTTCAGCGCAGCAGAGGATGTACATGGTCTGTTTGTATACGTCGAAATAATCCAGCTCAATATCCGCGGAGGCAAATTTCCCGGCAAAATCGCGTATGCTTTTTTGAGCGGTTTCATCCGCCTGCTTTAGAACTGCCGATGGAACGCCTACAGTGATTTTCCTGTCCGCGCGCGCGTAGCTGTAATTTTTTTCCGGGAACATTGCGCCGTCATTGGGATCATTTCCGGCAATGACTGAAAGAATGTGAAAGCCGTCGGTCAGGTTTTTGCACACAACTCCGATCTGATCCATGGATGAAACCAGAG
>JAIRVC010000022.1 GCA_031254095.1 Acidobacteriota bacterium | reverse complement strand
AAACTTCAAACCTCCGTGCAGGAGCGCTACGCCGGCGTGGTCAACGCCGGGCTCCCCGTGGAATTTTCGGTGGAAGCCTCTCCCGGCCGCACGTTTTCGGCGCGCGTGGCCTTTGTCAGCCCGGCGGTGGACACCGCGACGCGAACCTTTCCGATCGAGGTACTGGTGAATAACGCCCAGCGCCTGCTCAAACCCGGCTTTTTCGCCAACGGCGTCATACATACATCCCTTGACCAGAACGTTATGGCTATTCCCGAAGACGCCATTTCAACGCTCGCCGGCGTGTCCAGCGTCTACATAATCGAAAACGGAAAAATCAAACGGCAGTCTGTTACGCTGGGCGTGCGCTCCGGAAACCTGGTGGAGATTCTGAGCGGCCTGGATGGGAATGAAAAGCTTGCCGCCAGCAATCTTACAATGCTGGCAGCGGGCATACCCGTAAACATAATCGGCGAATTGCAGCTATCCGACGAAAAGGGAGGCGCGCAATGAAAATAGCGGATGTCAGTATTCGCCGTCCGGTTTTCGCCTTTATGATGTCGGCGGCCATCCTCGTGCTGGGGATCGCGTCCTACAGTCAGCTCGGTCTTGACCTTATGCCGAAAACCGACGCGCCTGTTGTTTTCGTTCAGACGTCGCTTCCGGGCGCAAGCGCCGAGGAAATCGAAACACAGATCACAAAACCGATCGAAGAGGTTGTCAACACGATCGCCGGTATTGACGAATTGCGCTCCACTTCGCAGCAAGGGTCTTCCCGCGTCATTATCATGTTCGTGCTTGAACGCAACATTGAGTCGGCCGTGCAGGACGTGCGCGACAGGATCGCGACCATCACCAACAGATTTCCCACCGACACGCTTCCATCGACCATACAGAAAATAGATCCCGATTCAAACCCGATTCTGACGATTGCCGTTTCCGGGCAGCGCTCTCAAAAAGAAATCAGCGAAATTGTGGATAAGCAGATCAAGCAGAATCTGGAAACGCTCAACGGCGTAGGAGAAGTGTCGTTCAGCGGAAACCGGCCGCGCGAAATTCAGCTTCTGCTCAACAAAGACCGCATGAACGCCTACAACCTTACGGTTGACCAGGTTCGGCAGGCGATACAGCGGCAGAATGTGGAGATCCCCGGCGGCAGTTTTATCGCCGGTCCGGCGGAAATCGCGCTGCGCACAATGGGGCGCATACAGAATGTCGAAGATTTTAATCAGATCATCGTCGCCTACAGCGGCGGTTCCGTAATCCGTTTTAAAGATATCGGCCGCGTATTCGATACCGTTGAAGAACCGCGCAGCGTCGCGCGGCTCAACGGGCTGGAAGCCGTTTCGCTGCAGATTCGCAAGCAATCAGGCACAAACACCGTTGAGGTTGTGGACGACGTAATGGCGCGGCTCGAACGCATCAAAACCACGCTTCCGCCCGACATAATCGTTCAGACGACGCGGGATCAGTCGCTTTTCATACGCCGTTCATTCAGCGAAATTCAGCACCATCTGATTTTCGGCGGTATTTTCGCCAGCATCGTGGTGCTGCTTTTCATGCGCAACTTCCGCAGCACCATTATCGCGGCGCTGGCGATTCCGGTTTCGATTATCGGCGCTTTTACGCTGATGCGCGCGCTTGGCTTCACGCTTAACAACATGACCATGCTCGCGTTGTCATTGGCGACGGGCATTGTGATCGACGACGCCATCATCGTACTGGAAAATATCTTCCGTTACGTCGAGGAAAAGAAGATTCTGCCCAAAGAAGCGGCGTCGAAAGCGACCAGTGAAATCGGCCTTGCCGTTATGGCGACGACTCTTTCCCTCATGGTGATTTTTCTGCCCGTCGCCTTTATGACGGGACAGGTCGGTCAGTATTTTTTCAGCTTCGGCATAGTTTCCGCCACGACGTTCCTTCTTTCGATGTTCGTCGCTTTTACGCTGACGCCGGCGCTTTCGGGTCACTGGCTGCGCGCGTCCGACGCATCGCATAAATCGTCGAAATCAAGCTGGTTTTATTCCAGGATTGAAAACGCTTACGAAAAAATGCTTCGCTGGAGCCTGAGGCATCGTCCGGTTATTGTCGGCGTCGCGCTTCTGGTGGCGGCCTCGGCCGCGTTCCTTTTCCCGCGCGTCGGCAAGGAACTGGTGCCGGACGACGATCAGAGCGAATACAGCATCAACGTGAACCTTCCAAGAGGAACCAGTTTCCAGCGCACTAATGAATACCTGCTGCCGCTGGAAGAAGAAATTCGCAAGCTGCCGGAGGTAATAACGGTATTTTCGACAATCAATGTCGCCAACGCCAATTTCTACGTCCAGCTCAAGCCGATTAACGAGAGAACCGTCTCACAGCAGGAATTGATCCGCCAGGCCCGCCGGCATCTTCGCGGTAAATTTCCTGATGAAAGCATGAGAATCAGCGTTTCAGGCGGTACGGATATTTCCGGGGCGTCAACGGCGGGAGGAGGACGCGGCGGAGGCGGCGGATCGAACCGTTTGCAGTTACAGGTTCAAGGACTGGACATCGACCAGTTGCAGGAATACGTTCAGGAGCTCATGAAAAGGATGAGAACGGTTCCGGGACTGGTGGACGTGGACACAAACTTTGAGCCGACCGCGCAGGAACTGCGTGTCCGTATCGACCGGACGCGGGCGGCGGATCTTGGCGTGTCTATCGACTCGCTGGCTTCAAACCTGCGGCTTCTTGTGGGAGGCAACGAAATCTCAAAGTACAAGGAAGGAGACGATCAGTTCGCCGTAATACTGCGTCTCGATGAGGAATATCGTACCGATCCGTCCCGCATGGGCGATCTTTTGATTCCGAGCGCCAGCGGACGCCTGCTGCGGGTCAACGACGTCGCCCGGCTTACGCTGGAACCCGGCCCGGCCACAATCGACCGTTATAATCGTCAGCGGCAGATTTCGATCAACGCAAACCTCGACGGCATTCCAATGCAGACGGCCATCAATGCCGCCATGGAGAAAGTCAGGGAAATGCACATGCGGCCGGGCTATAGCGTCACAATGGGCATGAGCGCGCGGATGCTTAGTCAGGCAACGGATTCTTTCACCGTGGCGATTGTTCTCGCGCTGATTTTCATCTACATGGTGCTGGCCTCGCAGTTTAACAGCTTCGTCCATCCGCTTACGATCATGACGGCGATTCCGTTGAGCCTGCCGTGCGGCCTTTTAGCCCTGATGGCGTTCGGCATGACGCTGAACATTTACAGCGCCATCGGCATGATGATGCTGTTCGGCATCGTGAAGAAAAACTCAATTCTACAGGTCGATTACACCAACACGCTGATTGCGCAGGGAATAGAACGGAACGAAGCGATCGTAACCGCGAACCATGTGCGGCTGCGTCCTATTTTGATGACCACCATCGCGATTATCGCCGGAATGCTGCCAATCGCCTTTGGCCGCGGCGCGGGCGCGGGGTCGCGCGCTTCGATGGCAGTTACCATCATTGGCGGTCAGTCGCTTTGCCTTCTGCTTACGCTTCTTGTAACGCCGGTTATCTATTCGCTGTTCGACGACGCAAGACAGTTTTTCCGGAAACGGATCAGCGCCGCCGTCGGAGTCGAAACGGCCTTGCCGCCCGCGGCCGAAAACCGCTAAGGCTTCTTGCTCTACCCGACCCGGCAGCAAAACAGGATTGTTGCCGGGTCAGGTAAATGTCTTGGGGCATCAGTCAGATTGTGCCCTTTCAGGGCTTGGATTTTATATTTATCCGAAAACACAGGGCTTCACCCTGTGCTGTGTATTACGGGCTTTCAGCCCTGAAATACGCATAAATAAAGGCTGAAAGCCTTTGATCAATAGCGCGGGGCAAAGCCCTGCGAAACAGATACCAGAATAACCAAAGCCCTGAAGGGGCGCAATCTGACAGGTTTGCAATTACCTCTTGCGAATGGAATATTCCCTCGACCATCGGCAAAACGGCGGGCAATCCGGAAAGAGGGTGCGGATAAACATAGCTGCCGCTGCCGTATACCTCCGAAAGATTTTCGTTTGTGATTACTTTTGAGGGCGCGTCATTCATAAAAACATCGCCCTTTTTCAGTAAAATCATGCGGTCGCAATAATGAGCGGCAAGGTTCAGGTCATGAATGGCGGCGATAATGGTCTTATTGCGTTCCTTGCAGTGACCGCGCAGGAAATTGAGAATTTCAATCTGGCGGGCTACGTCTAAAGCCGCCGTGGGTTCGTCCAATACGATTATATCCGTGTCCTGGGTCAAGGCGCGGGCGATGACCACGCTTTGAATCTCGCCTCCCGAAAGTTCGTGAATGCGGCGGTCACGAAAACGCCATGTATCGGTTTTCTCCATGGCGTCCCGCACGATGGACATATCTTTTTCGTCTTCATAGCTTAAAAAACCCTTGTGCGGGTTTCTGCCCATAAGCACGATTTCAAAAGCAGAAAAAAGCGACGGCACAACGGCATTTTGCGGCACCACGGCCAAAAGCCTCGCGAGGTCTTTTTGCTTCATATTTTTAATGTTTTGGCCGCGCAGCGATATTTGTCCGTAAACGGGTTCCAGAATACGCGAAAGGCTTTTGATGATGGTGGATTTGCCGCTGCCGTTCGGCCCCACCAGCCCCGCGAAAACGCCGCGTTTGATCCCGAAAGAAACCCGGTGGACTACTTCCGTATTGCCGTAGGCGAGTGAGACCTCTTTCAGGTTAATCTCGTATTCGTTCATTTTCAGAAAATACTCTTTATTTTTTTGCGCAGCAAATACAGGAAAAAAGGCGCGCCGCACGCGGCGGTGATGACGCCGACGGGAATTTCGGCCGGGGCAAATAAAACGCGCGCCGCGATATCGGTCGCCACCATAAATATGGCGCCCAACAAGACGGACAACGGCAATAAAAAGCGATAATCCGGCCCCCACAGCAAACGCACGGCGTGCGGGATGATAATGCCGACAAAACCGATGATGCCGACAAAAGAAACGGCGGCGGCAACAATAACAGTGGAAACGGCCAGCAGTATTTTCTTGTCGCGTTCCACGTTTAAACCAAGCTGTTTGGCCTGATCGTCGCCCAACTGCATCACATTAAGAGAACGCCCAAAAAGAATGAGAACAAATAAGCCCGCCAGCACTATGGGAAACGTTACCCGCACTTCATTCCACATTGCATTGTTGAAACTGCCCATGAGCCACAACACCATGCTGCCTATTTTAGTGCCGGAAATGGAAATAATGTAAGATACGCCCGCGGAAAAGAAAGCGCCCAGGGCTATGCCGGCAAGAATCAGCGTGGTTGCGGGCAATACATTGCCTGTCCTTGAGATGCGGTATACCAGAAACGTGACCAAAAGAGCGCCGGAAAACGCGAACGCGGGAATCATCCATACGCTGAAAGCGTTCCAGTTTACAGGCAGAAAAATAGCCAGAACCGCGCCAAAAGCCCCGCCCTGGGAAACGCCTATTAAATACGGGTCGGCCAGCGGATTGCGGAAAAGCCCCTGATAGACCGCGCCGGCCATAGCCAGCGCGGCGCCGCACAAGGCCGCCATGACTACGCGCGGCAGGCGCACGTCAAAAATGATTACGGCTTGAGGCTCCGTCCATGAAGGATTGCCGAAATCCAGGAAGAACAGCAGCCGGGAAGAAATGATGCCCAGAGTATGCCCGAATGGCACATTGACGGAACCCAGGCCGGTGGCGGCAACCATGACCGCCAGAAGAACAGGCGCTAAAATCAGTAATGAAATAATCTGTCCGCGAAAGCGGCCTGATTTCTTTTCCGGCGCGCAAGAGTCCGTATTATCCTGATTCAGGTTGTTATTCATTGTGCCTCATAGCGCGGCAGTTCAATGCGGGAAAGCGGAATCGCCGAAAATCTCAGGATGCAGGATTTTAGCATACTCTTCCAGGCCGCCCACGGCGCGCGGGCCGCTGCGGGAAACAATATCGGCGTCAATTACGTAAACCCGGCGGTTTTTCACGGCGTCCAGCACTCTGAAAACAGGATTGTCCGTAATTTCGCTGGAAACGAGGCCATCAACCATTGTGCCCATTTGAGAAACAACAACTATTTTATCAGGGTTGGCGTCAATAATGCTTTCTATATTAATCTGGCCGTAGCCGGCGCCCGTGGAAGCGGCGATATTGATGCCGCCGGCGGCGGTAATTATGTCGTTTTCCAGTGTGTCTGCGCCGGCAATCCAATGACCGCCGAAAACCTCGTGCATAACGGTGACTCTGGGAACACTGGCGTTGATTCTTGATTTTACGGCATGGACGCGGGCTTCAAGGGACTGAATAACGGCACCGGCCGCCGAACCGCCGCCGCATATTTCGTTTACCAGTTTCATGCAATCAAAAAGCCGTTCAATAGTGTTGGCTTCCAGCACTACCGTCTTGTAGCCTAATCGCTCAAGATCCGACAAAACGCCGCCCGGTTTGATGTGTATAGTAGATGCAAAAATAACGGCGCCGTCCCTGTCGCCGCCGATTTTATCGACTACTTTTTCTTTATCCACCGTGGAATATCCGCCGACCTGATCAATGCGTTGAGCTTCCGCCGGATAATCGCAAAATGAGGTTACGCCTAAAAGCTTGTCATTCAGGCCAAGAGCAAAAATGATCTCCGTAGTGCCGGGCGAGAGGGAGATGATTTTGTCGGGGATTTTACTGAAACCAACCGCGCGTCCCGCGTGATCGGTAATTGTAAAACTTTTTTCCGGGGCCGGCGCGTTTTTACCGCCGCAGGCCCCCGAAAATAGACCGGGGGACGCAAAAAGGATTAACAGAAGGAATAAGCGGAAGCGCCGATTCATGCGGGAAAAGACCGGCAGACCGCGTCGTACTCTTTCCACCAGCCTTGCAGTATGCCCATGTCGGTCATGCGCGGCTGATTCCCGCCGCCGGCCGATTTCAAATATTCGCGCAAAACAGGCTGAAAATGCGGATGCGCGCATTTTTCAATGATTTCTTCCGCGCGCCGCTGCGCCGAACGAATTTGCAGATTAACCGCGAAACCCCGTTCGGTGACAACGCAATGTATATCGTGCTCGGTGTGGTCGATATGGCGCACATACGGCAGCACGCAACTGACCGTGCGTCCATCCTTGAGCTTGCGCACAGACGGCGTATGTACAATGCTCAGATAGGCGTGACGGAAAAAGTCTCCGCTGCCGCCCAGCCCGTTTATGACTTTTGAGCCGTCCACATGCGTTGAATTGACGTGTCCGAAGATATCCACCTCAATAGGGGTATTCATGGCGACGACAAACATGCGCGTTATAAGCTCGCCGCTATTTGACAGCCACATAGGCCGGAGCACCAGCTTTTCCCGGCATTTCGTGAACAGGCGGTGGAAATCGTCCCGCGCCGGTTGTGAAAATGAAACGGCGGTCGCGGACGCGCCATCAAACTTTTCATCGTCCTCGACATAACGCATCATCCCGTCCTGAAAAACTTCCGTCCAGAACCTGATTTTCTTGAAAGGCGAATCGTAGAGCGCGCCGACAATGGCGTTGGCGATATTGCCCACGCCCGACTGTATCGGCGGCAGTTTGTCGCCCCAGTTAAACCGCTTGTGACAATACAGCAGGAATTCAATTACGTTTTGCGCGATTTTGAGCTCAGTCGGAGAGGCGGGCTTGAAAGCCACCGGGTAATCCGGCAGATCGGATTTGATCACCGCGACGACCTTGCTTTTATCAAATTTCACATAAGGGAGCCCGACGCGATCGCCGATATTTACGATCGGAATCGGCCAATTAATATCTGGATATATTCTTGGAAGCGCGATGTCGTGAAATCCCGTATAGTCCGGAATCGAAGTATTCACTTCCAGTATCACTTTTTTGGCGTGCGTAAGCGCCTCGGCGGATATGCCCGCGGAACCGGACAGAACAACGCTTCCGTCGGAACGAACGCGCGTCGCTTCAACGACGGCAAAATCAAGATCGCCGTAAAATCCATAGGCAAGGTTACGCGCGAAGGCTGAAAGATGAATGTCGGCGAAATCTATTTCTCCGGCATGGATACGCTTGCGCGACGCGTTTGAGGACATATACGGAGCGCGTTCCTCAATAAAGGGCGCGATCGGCCCCTCGACTTCTTCCGACAAAGACGCGCCGGTAAACAGGCTGATCCTGTTGCCGGGCGCGTTTTCCGTGAAATGGCGCGCCAGCGCGGGAAGAAATACTTTCGGCTCTCCCGTTTTTGTGAAGCCGCTTACTCCTATTCTGTTGTGGTTTGAGACCAGTTTGACAGCCTCTTCGGCCGGCATGAGTTTATCCAGTAATTCCCTGCATTCAACGCGCTCGCTTATACCCGACATCTTCACCCCGAACGGAAAAATATTAATAATTCAAAATTTGTAATTATATCATATGCGCTAAGGAAACACTGATAAATTGTCTGCGCGGCGTTTGCATTTCAGGATTTGCCGCTTTTTTTACAGCGTACGTCTGAAGCGTACGCCTGCTATAATGTATTGTTTTAGCAAGTGACTTTTATGCCGGATATCGAGGTGCAAAATGCCAGGAAAAGAAGAACATCCAGTACAGATTGTTGCCGATCCTACGTTGAGTTCGGCGCGAGTTTATGCCAATTACGTTCAGGTGAGCGCTTCCCCCGTGGATTGCACGTTGACTTTTTGTGAGGTGGTTGGCCCGCAGAGCGAGGAAGACGCGCTCATGGTGCAGAAAACCGGAGTGCTTCCCGCTCCGGTCAAGGCGGTTATTGCCATTCCGGTGCAAATTCTTGACGGCCTGATTCAGGCGCTTGTCGCCCAGCGCGACAAACAGGCGGGGCTTGGCCGTTCATTTACCGGTACCGGCGCCGGGCCAACGGTACAATAACGACGGCGGAATTCAAGGAAACACGGATAAATAGTGTGAAACGCACGGGCAACGCAAGCGTTATTAACTAACGTGAACAGGGAAGCGTAAAAAAGCATTTTCAAAACTACGGGCTGGACAAAATATGGCCAATGAAATTGAAACGGGTGTAAACCGCAGGGAATTTGTAAACCGTTCGTTGCGCGCCGGTCTTGGCGCGGCCGGCGCGACGGGCCTAGGGCTTTGGCTTGCGTCGCGCAGCGAACACCCGCAGCGTGTCCAGGCCGCGTCCGCGGTACGAAGTTACGAGATCGCTTTTGCCGGCGGCGAGACGCCGCCAATGGTGGTAGCGGAGAACGGCACGCCTGCCCAACTGGTTGACGCGGCAATGAAAGAGCTGGGCGGAATGCAGCGCTTTATCTCCCGCGGCGATGTCGTGGTGCTCAAACCGAATATCGGCTGGGACCGCGTGCCGCAACAGGCCGCCAATACCAATCCCGACCTTGTGAAGCGCGTCGCGGAACTCTGTTTCGACGCGGGCGCTAAAAAAGTAATTGTAACCGACGTTTCATGCAACGATCCAAGGCGCTGTTTTCAACGCAGCGGCATCGCGGCGAGCGCCGGCGCGGCCGGGGCCGAAGTAATTCTGCCCGAGGAATACCTGTTTCGTAACTACCGGCTTGGCGGCGAGCTTTTGTCCGTCTGGCCTGTGCTTAAGCCGATGATCGAAACTGATAAAATAATCAACCTTCCCATCGTCAAGCACCATAATCTCTGCCGCGCGACGCTGGGATTAAAAAACTGGTACGGAATGCTGGGCGGCAGGCGCAACCAGCTCCATCAGAATATTGAAGTTGGAATTACCGATCTGGCTAACTTCATTCGCCCGACCCTTACAATACTTGACGCCTACCGGATACTGGTCTCCAACGGCCCGCAGGGTGGGAACCTCGACGATGTCCGGACGGTAAAAATGCTTATCGCCGGAACAGACCCTGTCGCCATTGATTCTTTCGGCGCGACGCTGCTTGGCGTCGAGGTAGGCGATCTGCCGTACCTGAACGTGGCCGCGGCGAGAGGGCTTGGAGAGGTTGACTTTAACAGGCTGGATGTGAGAAACATCAGGCTCTCGTAACTTGAATTCGAGAATCCGACGGGACATGTTCTTATGAGTGAAAGCAGTGAAAAAACCGGGGGCCGGCGCGTATTGCAGCTGCTGCGCAGAATTTCCCAGATTGTTTTTCTGATTATTTTTCTGACCCTCTTTTTCAAAACCGAATATCGCGGGACATCCGAGACGGAACTTGTCGGAGCAAACGCGCCGGTCAGTATTTTCCTCGAAATGGATCCGCTGGTCGCGGTTACGACGGCTCTGTCCACGCACACGCTTTATGGCCGCGTGGCGCTCGCCCTGATTCTGATCGTCGGCGTGATTATTATTGGACGCTTTTTCTGCGGCTGGATCTGTCCATTCGGCACGATCAACCATTTCTTTTCCAGCTTCAAGCCTGAACGGAAAGGCATGAAGCGCATCGAAAGCAACCGCTTCAAAAAATGGACACACGCGAAATACTACATCCTTTTCGCAATGATCGCGCTGGCGCTGTTTACGTCGCTGCAGGCGGGACTGCTCGACCCGATTCCGTTTCTGGTGCGCTCGCTTTCGACAGGGATCATGCCGGGAATTGATTATGCCGTGCGGCACACTCTGGACGCTTTTTACGAAACGGATATCGGAATTCTGCACAGCGTCGCCGAT
>JAIRVC010000272.1 GCA_031254095.1 Acidobacteriota bacterium | reverse complement strand
GACCGCGGCCATGATGGCTATCTGGGTTCTTCTGGCCGTTTATCTTTTAATGTTGGGTTCAAGAGAAAAAAAACTGCGAATGGAGGTTCAGCGTCTAAGGCGTCTGATTGAAAAATCTTCGCGCAATGAATGAGCGTAAGGGTTATACTTGCTAACGATATGTTCCACTTGAGGAGGTCTGAATGAAGATGAAAATTGTAAAATTTCTGTTTGTTTCCCTGTTGTTTTGTTTGCCCGCGATGGCGCAGGTCAAGCCCTGCGAGGAACTCAAGAGCGAAATCGACGTAAAATTGCGGGAAAAAGGGGTTCAGAATTACACGCTTGAAATAGTGCCGGCTGGAGAGGTTGGCGACAAAACCGTGGTTGGTTCATGCAACGCCGGCAAAGATAAAATCGTTTATACGCGTGGCGCGGCGAAAACACCGTAAGACCTCTTGTGGTCGGTTAGTGATCGATTGTGAAAACAGGTTTATCCGGAACTAACTGGCGAAAGATATTTCGCAAACGCCGCAACCTGATTCGCGCGGCGGGCGACGGCGTGATTCTATGGCTGGGGCATTCGCTCCAGCCGCGAAATTATTTAAATAACGCCTATCCGTTCAGGCAAAACTCACATTTTCTTTACTGCACGGGACTGGCTGAACCCGACCTGGCCATGCTCTCGTTTCCGGAGCCGGACGACGACATTCTGTTTGCCCGCGCCGTCGGCATTGACGATATCGTCTGGTCAGGGCCGGGGCTCCCGCCTGAAGAAATGGCGCGCGGCGCCGGAATCGGCCGTGTTGAGGACATAGCGAAACTAAAGGAAACGATTGACGGAATCCGCGGACGGGGAAGGCGGATTCATTATCTGCCGCCCTATCAATATTCGTCCGCTCTTGGCATTGCCCGGCTGTTGCGAACAAGAGTCGAAAGCGTCGGACGAAACGCTTCCGTTGCGTTGATGGAACAGGTTGCCGATCAGCGCGGCGTCAAATCCCCGGAAGAAATCGCGGAAATCGAGGATGCGCTTTCGATAACCGGCCAAATGCATCGTGCCGCGATGGCCGCCGCGCGGCCGGGCCTGCGCGAAAGCTACATAGCCGGCATAATACAGGGAATCGCGCTTTCCGCCGGACGCCATCAGGCTTTTGACCCGATTGTCACCATCCACGGCGAAGTCCTGCACAACGGTTCCCGCGATAATGTTCTTGAACCGGGACGTTTGCTGCTGAACGATTCCGGCGCGGAATCGCCGATGTGCTACGCTTCGGACATTACCCGGACATATCCAGTGAACGGGAAATTTACGCCGCGTCAGGCGGAAATCTACCGGGTTGTTCTGGATGCGCAGCTTGCGGCGATGGACATGATAAAACCAAAAGTTTCTTACATTGATTTGCATTTTGGGGCTTGCCGCGTTCTGGCGGAAGGATTGAAAAGCGCCGGGCTCATGAAGGGAAATTCCTCGGACGCCGTGGACGCGGGCGCTCACGCTCTTTTTATGCCGCACGGCATCGGCCATATGCTGGGACTCGATGTACACGATATGGAAGACCTCGGCAGCATTATTGGCAATAAAAAAAAGAACGCGGCGCGGCGCGGGCCGTTTGGACTGAACTATCTGAACCTCAATCGGCCGCTGAAAACGGGGTTTGTGCTGACGGTTGAGCCGGGCGTTTATTTCATTCCTGCTCTGATTGAACGCTGGCGTGACGAAAAAAAATTTCCGGAGTTCATTAATTACGACAAGCTCGGCGCGTGGCTTTCCTTTGGCGGAATACGCGTTGAGGACAACGTCGTGGTCACGTCAAAAGGCGCCCGCCTGCTGGGTACCCCCATACCCAAAACAATCGAAGAAGTGGAAGCCGCCCTTTCCGCCGGATAGAATTTTCAGAATTTCAAGGAAACACTGATTAGCCGCCTCACGGCGGCCAGTGGTCAGTGGTTAGTGATCAGTGGTCAGAAAAAATTCACCGTGAACCATCTTTGTTGGATCGGCCGCTCAACGCAGAGTTTGGGGTTTTTAGAGGTTCACGAAATCGTTGTGAAATATCCGGGGTAATATCCCAATGGCAAAAAACGACAACAATCTCACATATTCCGGCATCGCATACGGCAGAGACCTGATTCATTCTTCACGCTTTGAAATCAGCACGCCGTTTCAGCCAAGCGAACATCAGGCCGATGCTATTGACCAGCTGGTTCAGGGCGTGAAAGACGGCGGAAAACATCAGGTGCTGCTCGGCGTAACCGGTTCGGGCAAAACGTTCACGATGGCGAAGGTCATTGAAGCGCTGCAGCGGCCTGCGCTGGTGCTGGCGCACAACAAAACTCTGGCGGCGCAGCTCTACAGGGAATTCCGGAATTTTTTCCCGAACAACGCCGTCGAATATTTCGTTTCGTACTATGACTATTACCAGCCGGAAGCCTACATTCCTTCGACCGATACCTATATTGAAAAAGACGCGCTGATTAACGACGAAATCGACCGCCTGCGGCATTCGGCCACGCGGTCGCTATTTGAGCGGCGCGACTGCGTTATTGTCGCCAGCGTTTCGTGCATTTACGGCCTCGGTTCTCCCGAAGCCTACTACGGAATGCTCCTGTTTCTTGAAAAAGGCCAACACATACGGCGCGATGAAATTCTTGGCAGGCTGGTGGAAATGCAGTACGCCCGGCAGGATTACGCGCTTGAGCGCGGTTTTTTCCGGGCGCACGGCGATGTCGTGGAGGTTTTTCCTTCATACGAAGATTACGCGGTGCGCATCGAGCTTTTCGGCGACGAAATTGAAGGCATTGCGCAGATCGACCCGATGACGGGGCGCGTGCTGAAAAAACACGAACGGATGCCGATCTATCCCAAGTCGCACTACGTACAGCCGCGCGACCACCTGCTGCGCGCGATAGACACGATTCGCGAAGAGCTTGACGACCGTGAACTAAAACTGGAACTTGACGGAAAAGAACTGGAAGCCCGGCGGCTGCGTCAGCGCACGCTGTTCGATATCGATATGATGAAGGAACTTGGATATTGCCGGGGCATTGAAAATTATTCCCGGCATCTGACGGGACGCAGTCCGGGAGAACCGCCGCCGACGCTGCTTGATTACATCCCGCGCGACTGGATGCTTTTTGTAGATGAAAGCCACACCACCATTCCGCAGGTGCGCTCAATGTATGCCGGAGACCGCTCGCGCAAGGAATCGCTGGTTAAATACGGATTCCGCCTGCCGTCCGCGCTGGACAACCGCCCGCTGAATTTTCCTGAATTCGAGGAGCGCGTGAACCATGCGGTTTACGTTTCGGCGACGCCGGGGCCTTACGAACTCACGAAAGCCTCCGGCGTGGTGGTTGAGCAGATCATTCGCCCCACGGGGCTCACCGATCCGGAAATCGAGATACGTCCCGTAGCGAGGCAGGTGGACAACCTGATGGAAGAAATCCGCGTCAGGTCGGAACGCGGCGAAAGGGTGCTTGTCACCACCTTAACCAAACGCATGTCGGAGGATTTGGCCGAATATTACACGGAGCTGGGCATACGCGTTCGCTACCTTCATTCGGAAATTGAAACGCTCGACCGCATAAAAGTGTTAAGGGCGCTGCGCGCCGGAGAATACGACGTTCTCGTCGGCGTCAATCTGTTGCGTGAAGGGCTGGATCTGCCGGAGGTATCGCTTGTCGCGGTGCTTGACGCCGACAAGGAAGGATTTCTGCGCTCAACGACATCGCTGATCCAGACAATGGGGCGGGCGGCGCGTCACATCAACGGCAGGGCGATTCTTTATGCCGATGTCATAACAGGCTCAATGAAAGCGGCGATTGATGAAACCAACCGCCGCCGCGCCGCGCAGGAAGCCTATAACAGGGAACACGGCATTACGCCGCAGTCCATCATAAAGCCGCTTGATCCTGAAATGGCGCGGATTTACGGGGGAGATTATTACGAGCTTCCGGCTGTGGCCGAAACGGATAATAACTATAATTCCGCCGATGAAATGGAAGCGGAGATCCGGCGTCTTGAAAAGGAGATGCGTGACGCGGCAAAGGAATTTGAGTTTGAAAAAGCCGCAGCGCTGCGCGACCGGATGAAAAAACTTAAAAATGCGGTCATGGAATTTTCGGGCTGATATTGCGAAACTGTAGTTTAGGTTCGCGTTCGGGGTTGAGGAAACATGAGTCATTCGGAGGAGCCAATGTTATCGAATAAGCCGAATAATAAGAAACTTGTGCGCCACGCCGTGGTTTTCATGCTCGCGGCGGCCATGCTTCTGTCTCAATCCTGTTCAAAAAGCCCGCAGGCGTATGTCGAAGCCGGAAAAAAATATGCCGGGGAAGGCAGGTACAATGAGGCGCTGATCGAGTTCCGGAACGCTATAAAAAAATCCCCCCGCTATCCGGAAGCGCGATACCAGATTGGCCTCCTTTACATGCGGATGGGCGCCTTTCCCGATGCTTTTCAGGAATTGGAAATAGCCGTAAAGCTCGACCGGAATCACATGGGCGCCCAGCTCAGAATCGGCAATTTGCTTTTGCTGCAGCGTAAATACGGCGAAGCGAGGGAAAAGGCGGAGCTGATTCTCGACAAAACTCCGGACGATATCGCGGCGCGGATTCTGCTGGCGAATTCCTGGGCCGGAATGATTCATGCAAATGATTCCATGCGGGAGATCCGCGAGGGGCTTGAGCAGGAGCCGCAGTTGATGTCTTCATTTTTTTGGCTCGGAACCGGCGATGACGCCAGTCAGCTTAACGACGGTAAAGCGGAAGAGCTTTACCGTAAAATTGTTGACTCAAACGGCGGCTCGGCGGAAGCGCGCCTGGCGTTGGGAAATTTCTACATGCTTCGCGGCCGCAGCGCGGAGGCCGAAGAGCAGTACAAAGCGGCGGCGCAGAGCAATCCACAGTCCCGTGACGTCGCGTCGGCTCTCGGATTTTTCTATCTGCACGACGGGCGGCCGGATGAAGCCGAGGAGCAGTATAAAAAATACGTGGAACTAAGCAAAGAAGACCCCGCCAGTCAGGTTGTTCTGCCGGATTTCTACCTGGCCGCCGGAGAAATCGACCGCAGCATACAGACTCTTGAAAAAATGATCGCCGAACATCCTGAAAACGGCGTTTTTAAAAGGCGGCTGGCTTCCGTTTTCTTTGAGCAGAGCGCTTTCGACAAAGCCGGGGAGATTGCGGACGAACTGATTAAAAAAGACGCCGAGGACGCGACCGCCAATTCTGTTAAAGGCCGCATCCTGCTTGGTCAGGGCAGGTGGGACGAAGCCGCCGCGCACCTCCAGATTGTGACAAAAAGGCGTCCCCGTTCCACGCAGGCGCATTATTTTCTTGGGAGAGCGTATCTGGAGAACGGAGAGTCTTCAAAAGCCGCGGCGATACTTGAATTCGTCATCGCTTTGGATCGAACGCATTATCGCGCGCAGCTTTTACTGGCGAATATGAGACTCGAAGCGGGAAACGCCGACGAAGCGATTCAACTGGCAAAAAGAGCGTTAAGCCTGAATCATAATCTGGATGAAGCGCGCCTGACACTGGGAAGCGCGCTTGCCGCCAAAAAAGATTATCCGGCGGCCGCTCTGGAACTGCGGGCCTTTGTGGGAAAGAATCCGGACAACCCTGCCGGTTTGATACAGCTTGGAAAACTGTATATGGCCCAGGGCAACGCCGCGGCAGCCGAGAAACAGTTTGAAGCCGCGCTGAAAAATGATCCGGAAAATCTGTCGGCCGCGAGGGAACTGGCGGGGTTATATATAACGCAAAACCGGCAAGACGCGGCGATTCAGCGCCTGACGCGGATGTTGGCGCAAAATCCCGGTCTTTCGCGGATACATGAAATTCTCGGGCAGGTGTATTTAAGCCGGAAAGATTACGGCGCGGCGGAAGCGGAATATAAAAAAGCGATCGCCGCTGATCCTGAAAACGCCGCGCTGCATATAGCGCTGGCGCAGTTTTACAGGGCGCAAAAGTCTTATGACGCGGCGATAGCCGAACTTCAAAAGTTTGTTTCCGGGAATACGAAATCCGCGGAGGCGCATACGGCGCTCGGCATGATTTATGGCGATTTGAAAAACTCCGAAAAGGCGATTGAACACTACCGCGCGGCGCTGAAAAACGATCCCGGTCATACGGCGGCCGCACAAAATCTTGCCTTCCTGCTTGCGGAAACCGGCGGCGATCTGAAAGAAGCAGAACGGTTGGCGCAGCAGGCGCGCAAACAGCTTCCGGATTCCTCCGAAGCCGCGAACGCGCTGGCCTTGGTCTACTACAAGCGCGGCGCGTACAGTTCCGCGATCGACCTGCTGAAGGATTGCGTAAAACGGGATCCTGAAAACGCGGTTTATTTCTATCACCTGGGCATGGCCTATTCCAAAAACGGCGATTC
>JAIRVC010000246.1 GCA_031254095.1 Acidobacteriota bacterium | reverse complement strand
ATAAACGACGCGGACTGGCAGGATGCGGAAAATATTAAATCCGTGCTTTCGGGAAGCCCTTACGGTTGTCCGGTAATTTTTCTAAGTCACAGGCCGGAAACTTTCGACATTGCCGCGAATCATGATTTTAATGTTATACAACTTTCCGGGCACACTCATTCCGGACAGATTCCTCCGGTGGAGATTGTGACAAGATTTTTTATGCGATATAACTACGGCCTCTATAAGAAAAACGGCTCCACAATGTATGTCACTTCAGGGGCAGGGGTCTGGGGACCGCCGATGAGACTTTTTAACATTGCGGAGGTTGCCGTTATTAAGCTTGTAAAAAACTAAGGGAAGCGCTGATTAATTGCCCGGGCGGGTGAATTGCCAAATTGTTTACGGCGGCTCGGCACTCGTAACCTTAACATATCATTGATATTTGCCTCGGCTCCGTGCGCCCGGCACAATATCCCGCGCAGTTAATTAATCAGCGTTTGCCTAAAGGTTTTTGTCTCTGCGCCAGCGCTAATCCCCCGACGACTATAAAAACAGCCATAAATTTTACAAATGAAAAATATTCCTGTCCCATTATCGCGGCTAAAATAAAAGTGACTATCGGAACAATGTTTGAAAATATGTTGGTTTTTACGATTCCTCCCGTTTTTATGGCGCTTGAGAAAAATAAAAAAGCGATTGCGGAACAGAAAAAAGACAGTATTAAAAGCGCCGTCCACAGCATAACAGTTTCTTTTCCGGAAGAGGTAAACAGGGAATTACTAATGGCGTTAAAGTCCGAAAAACCTGAGAGCAAAGGCGTAAACAAAAGACAGCCAATGATGTTCTGCCAGGTCAACAGGACGATCGGGTTATAATTACGTAATAATTTTTTTAAAATCATTACGTAGCAGGTCGCGGAAAATACGGCCAGAAACGCGAGTAAAACGCCCCGGACATTCATCGCGCCAAATCCTGCGCTATCCCGGAGCAAAATAAATATCGTGCCGCAAATGGAAATAGCGATGCCCAGCGCGTTGATGGAGGTAAGTTTTTCCCTGAAAATCAGTACGGCGAAAATAGTTGTAAAAACGGGAATGGTTGCGACTATTACCGAGACCAGACTTGCCGAAAGATATACCAATGAAAAATTTTCACCAAGAAAATACAGAAAAGGCTCAAAGATCGCCAGCAATCCAAAAAACCTCAGGTCTTTCCATTGAAATTTAAAGGCGTCTCTGTAAAACAAAAATGCAATCGGAATCAGGACAAACAGGGAAATGAATAATCTAAGCCAGATCAGCGCGATAGGATCAATGCTTTGCAGACAGATTTTGGTAAACACAAAAGACGATCCCCAGATTATCATGGAGATCACAATGTAAAGATAAAACTTAAACGGCATTTTCATGGATTATTGGGGATGTTTCATTGGGGCCTGCTGTTGTCAGCAGTTGACACTGCGGGCATGTTATCAGCCGACGGCGTTCCCGGAACCAGCGCCGAATGTGAGCAACCGGCGGGAAGCGCGAGCGCAACGAGCGCGGAACCGGTGGATGGACGCAAACATACAGGGTGGATAATGCTGCATTTTCGTTTCTGTTCGCCTCTGTTCAACTTCCGATAATCTCCATTATTTTGCCAACTTTTTTGGCTCCGAACCGCCCAAAAGCCGCCTGAATCGCACAAGAGGATTGATTCTACTGCGGAATTTCGCAAAATGACAGTGTTTTGTGGGTCGGAGTAGCGAACGGGCAGCTTGTTTGGACACCGCACGCAGGATTCTTCAATCAAAAATCGGCACCCAAAAATCTACAGATATCGCCCCGCACAAAGGATGCCACAAAATAATTTCACAATATTTTTGCACAATTCGCCGCCGGACAGTTATTTAACAATGGAGGGAATATAAAATGGGAACTGTAAATAAAGTTTTGCTGATAGGAAGGCTGGGAAAAGACCCGGAAGAACGTTCGACGACGGGCGGAACGCGCGTTTCGCAGTTCAATCTTGCCACTGACGAATATCACGGCGACGGCGAAAAAACCACGGAGTGGCACAAAGTTGTGGTCTACGGAAAAACGGCGGAACTCTGCAATCAGTATCTGCAAAAAGGGCGGCTCGTCTGCGTTGACGGCTCATTGCGGACGCGAAGCTGGGAGAAAACGCCGGGGGAAAAACGGTGGATTACGG
This sequence comes from Acidobacteriota bacterium, assembly GCA_031254095.1. GTDB lineage: Bacteria > Acidobacteriota > UBA6911 > UBA6911 > UBA6911 > UBA6911. The sequence goes on along the minus strand of JAIRVC010000246.1, from coordinate 4,153 downwards.
AAGTAGTGGCGTCAAAAATCACTTTTTTAGGGGCGAAAAATAAAGACACGTCGGAAATCCAATCCGTCGGCGAAGACGACACCGGATATTTATAGGTAAAAGCAAAACCGCAAAGGGCGCAAAGATTTTTCGCAAAGTTCGCAACATTTTTCTTTGCGAATCCCAGTGCAGGCGCATCTAAAAAGCGTGATTTTTGAATGCCTTGGCGTTTTGACCTATATTTTAGTTGTTCAAAATGTTCAATTGCACGATAAGCCGCAATTCAGGCGGAAAATTTAGATGCGTCTGCCCTGGCGGGCAGTTCGAGCAATATTGGGAGAACTTCGCCGCCGCTTAAAACTTTTACGACGCGCGCCCCTGACAGCCTGTTAAATGCTTTGAGATTTTAGATGCGTCTGCCTTGTTATTCTTCATTCGAGGCCGGGATTGCAATGAATCAGGACTTTCGGGTGTTTGCCTGTCAGGTGGGCTTCAAAGGCTTCGGTAGCCCGGTCTATCGGAAATACGACGGCTGTGAGATCGTCGAGATCCAGCCGTTCAATGATCCGCGCCGCGCGCGTGAATGCGTATGGCGACACGAAAACGCCGGTAATTTCAAGCTCTTTCATGAATAGCTGACTTTGAAGATTGAGAGGCATGTTGTAATCGCGCGGATACTGGGCTACATATACGACGCGCGCGCATTTCGCGGAGATTTTGAGCAGGGTTTCAGCGGCGGCCGGCGCGCCCGAAGCTTCAAGGCAGACATCGAAACCGCGGCCGTCAGTGATTTTATCCGCCCATTTTTCCACATCTTCCTTCGTCGGATCGATGACGTATTTTGCGCCGTATTTCCGCGCGAGTTCGCGCCGCGCCGGATTTGGTTCAAACATGGTGAGATTAGCCGCGCCGTTGAGACTTGCGAGCTGAAGACATAAAAGACCAATGGGGCCGCCGCCTGATACCGCCGCGTTTTGACCGGTCTTAATGTTTGCCTTATCCATGACGCGCACGGCTATGGATACAGGTTCTATGAGACAGGCGTTTTTCAGTGAAACGCCGTCCGGAACCTTGACGGGCTGCCGTTCGTTCCAGACCACATATTCAGCCATGCCGGGGTCCTCTGTCGCGTTTTCGCAGAACTGTTCCATGCCGTTAGCGCAGTAGTAGCATTTCCCGCAATAATTTCTGAAATTTCCGCCGACACGGTCTCCGACTTTCCAGCCGTGCGCGGCGGCCGTTTCGCCGACTTCTACGATGACGCCGGAAAGCTCGTGGCCGAGGCCGAAAGGCGGCGCCCAGCCGAAGATTCCATCGACCAGGTGCGGGTCGGAACCGCAAATGGAACAATAGGCAACCTTGATTTTTACCTCGTCATCGCCAACGTTTTTAACCGGGACGTCGAGCACCTCGACCTTGCCGCGCTTTTCCGGATCAGGATTTTGCATATTGCCGATTTTGACGGCTGAGACCTGTTTCATGGACATACCTCCTCGGGGAAACGCTGATAATAATAGCGGGAACCTCTAAAAACCCCAAACTCTGCGTTGATTTTGGCGTTTTCAGAGGTTCAATAGCGTGGGTTCCATGAATTTTAATCACTGCTTTCTGAAGGCAAGCGTCCCCAGCATGAGCGCATACGTTCCGGAATCAGGTTCACGAAAGAATCCGAGCGAGTAGTGCTGCGTATCGGAAAACACGCCGAGAACGCCGTTTTCGTCACGCCGCATCATGATCCGCAGGGCGAGAGAATCGCGATCGTGCAAAGTGCAGGCAAGCTGTTCTCCTTCGCATTCGACGACTGCCGTGCAATCCTTAGGCCCGATATAGATTCCGGATAGATCCTTCAAAGAAAATTCCAGCGATTCTTCCGGGAGCGGCGGTATCGGCCGCCCGCGCAGCATTCCAAAAATACCGCTTACGATTAAATCCCGGAAAAACGGCTGCCACGCATTAATGCCTATCACCAGGGCGATATTGTTTTGCGGATCAAAGCGCAAGCCGCAGGCCTGCCCGCGCGCCGAACCGTTATGCCCTAAAAGCCACCCGCGATAAAACGCGCAGCCCGCGCCGAACGATACAGGGATTTGTTCGTGCCGCACGCTCCCGTAAGTCCGTGGAATTTTAACTACCTGCTTATGTGTGAACTTTATTGCCTTTTCGGACATTGTTGCCGGAGGCGCGGAAATACCGCAGATCGTCGATGCAATACGCAGCAGATCACGCATTGTCAGCGTAATGCCTGACAGGGAACCGTTCCAGAAATCTCCAAAAGGAACAGCGCGCACCTTTTCAAACTTCATGGTGTCGCGATTGAAGGAATGTTCCGCCGCGTAAGCTTCATCGCCGCGCCTTTTGACTTTTACCGAGCCGGGGGTTATGCCCAAAGGCTGAAAAATCATTTCACGATAGAGGTCGAGTATATCCGCGCCGGTTATTCGTTCAATGATTTTTGTGAGAATTGCGTATTCGGCATGTTCATAGCTGAATACTGAACCGGGCTTGAAAAGCTGAGGCGTGTTTTTGAGAAACTCGACGCATTCAGGCCATGAATAATAGTAGGCCACGCCCGGATCCGAGATATTGAGTCCGCGATACCCGCTCGTGTGCGAAAGCAAATGCCAGATCGCCAGATTCCCGCCCCGTTCCGTCCCGCGAAGTTCATGTAAGTATTTTTCTATGGGATCGTCCGGATCGCATTTGCCCGCCTCGATCAACTCCGCGGCAACCAGCGCCGTCAGCAGCTTGGAGATGCACCCCGCCTGAAAATGGGCATTCTCATCAATTTCGGCAGGGTCGTCGATGGCCCGCGTTCCCGTGCTGGCAAATACATAGCGCCCGGCGATATCAAGCGCGAGGCAAATTCCGGGAATTCCCGTATCCGCGCGCATCTTTGCGACCAGCGTTTGCATATGCCCCTGCAACGCTTCCATTGCCGCTTGCAGGTTTTGTTGTTCCGGAGGATTATCGCTCATTAATCACTCCTGCCCCTCCTCCTGGAAGCGCGCCGGTTTCCACATTTTCCATATCCGGGGCGTCCTCTGCCGCTTTCCTGCGGTCAATCGCCTTGCAGAATTCCCGCAATGTTGGAGCGTCCATGAGGGCATCCGGCGGCATGTCAACATTTAAAATGTCGCTTACGCGGAACAATACCATCATCGTCATCAGCGAGTCGCCGCCCTGCGCGAAAAAATTATCGCCGGGAGCAATCCTGTCGAGTTGAAGCGTTTCCATCCATATTTCACCAACCGTAATTTCCGTCGGCGAAAACGCCTGTTTGTCATCTTGCGCCTGCATATTCACTCCCTGAGTTCATAAAATCCGTTATTTGCAGTTTCAACGCCTTGCGGTCGGCTTTTCCTGACGCCGTGCGCGGAATGTCGTTCATTATGATTACCCGGATATCATCCGCGTATTCTTTGACGCAAGCCGTCACTTCCCGCGTCAGTTCATTTTTGTCAACCCGAATCGCGCTGTTCGGGAGTACCGCCAACGCGATACTCGCGCCCTGCCCGGAATTTGAAATACCCAAAGCGGCAGCTTCGTCAACCGCGTCGAGCTCGCAAACCAACCGCTCCAATTCCCCGGATGAAATCTGTTTCTTCCCGCACTTGAGCGCGTCAAAGCGGCCGGCGACATGCAGGGTTCCCGCATGGCCGATATAACCAAGGTCTCCGGTTTTCAGCCAGCCGTCTTCCCTCATAACTCTGGAATTTTCCGTACCGAAACAGTAGCCCTGCATGACCATTGCGCCGCGCACCCATATTTCGCCATGATTTCCCAGCGCCGCTTCTCGTCCGTCACGACCGACGATTTTTATATCCACGCTCGGAAGCGCAAATCCGCTAACTTCGGGATTGTCAAGCAGTTCCGTTCCGGAAACCACGCTGACGGCGCCGCAAGTCTCCGTCATGCCATAGCCGGTTCCAAGGTTTATGTGAGGAAATTCGTCCGTCAGATCGCGAATAAATTTTCTGCGAAGGGCGACGCCGTAGATATTCATATGCGTCAAAGACCGCAATCTATCCGTTGACCGGTCGGCGCGCAGCAAACTCTTTGCCATTACCGGCGACAATCCACTCAATGAACGGACGCGCTCGCTTTCGATTAAAGCCGCCGCGGTTTGCGCGTCCCATTCCGGCATCAGCACAATTTTCCCGCCCAGATAACACAT
>JAIRVC010000229.1 GCA_031254095.1 Acidobacteriota bacterium | reverse complement strand
GTAAATGGCCCGGTCACTGAAGATTGTTGTGTTTACAGAGGGACGTTCTTCGGAATTGTTGGGATAGATTATTAAGTCGTCGCCGCTCGCATACTGATCATTACCGTTTGTAAGGTAGAAATTTATGTACCGATAATCCTTGCCCATGCGCGGTCGAATCAATCCCTGGGCATCCGAACGGTAAGTATTGCCGAACCTCGATTCGTATCGCCGTTTATCGGGGTTATATTCTCTGGAATATTCCTGCATCGATACGCCGCTTACAGGTTTTCCCGTTTCGCGGTCCAGCACCAGCACGGAAGCGGCGCTTCCCGGAATATTTTGCCAAACATAGCTGAGCTTACTTACCCATATCAGTTTTTCAATTATAAGAGAATATGGCGGGAAATCCGGGCTGTCCGACGCGAGGATAGCGTAATACCCCTCCGTCAGTTCAGGCAGCGCCATTTCTATATTATGCGTCTGGTAATCCTCGTGACCGGGCAGCGTCCATTGACCGGTATGTACGGGGTCGATTCCGGCGTAGGAATTAATCCTGTTTTCGTCGTTTTCGCGCAAGTTCAACGACTGCTTAAAATCAACGGGAACGATTTTGTAATAGAGCGCGGAAATATTCCAATAACGCACGCTCACCAGAACCGGCTTGCCGGGCAGCGCCGTGTTATCGGCGGTCAGTTGAGCTCCCGGCTGTTTGATTTCGTCACGCAGCGCGAGACAGTTTTCCGCGCCGAAACTGCCGGGGAAACGCGCGACCGCCTGCTCGATGATCTCAATGGCCTCCTGCTTTTTCCATTGCGCGGCGGGATTGGTAAAAGGATGAAATGTGTCGCCCTGTTGTTTGTATGTCCTTGCCACGCGAAAAAGAATTTCCGTTGAAGCGGAATGGTACGCGTAGCGCATATCCAGTTCGCGCAGGGCGTCAATGTATAACTGCTCTTTTTCGGGCAGCGTCGAGTATCTAAATACAAAATCAAGGCGATGCAGATCGGCGTCTATAAAAGCCGCGGGGTCGGGATCGTCAATATGGAAAGCAATAATCTCTTGCAGTAAAGTCAATGCCCTGAATTTGAATGACAGGCTGTCGGATGTGTTTATTGCGAGCTTTGAAAAATCACCCGCCGGAGCAAAATACCGTGGATCGTTCACCAAAAACGGTTCCGCGGGCTGAAGCAGATTCACAATGTTCTGGCCGAAAAATTCGACGGCGCGAAACGCCAGAAAATCAAAAAGCGTCGGACGGTATTTTTCGGAACCGGCCTGTCTTTCAAGCATGGCGCCGAATGGCTCAATGGCTGTTTTTTGCAACAGGCCGGGATCCATAAGCGACGCGGAGAAGTGCTCCACGCATTTTTCAACCAGCCGCCGCAAATCCCAGGTTCGCATGTCGCCGGTTATTGTTTCCGCGGTCTCTGTCGCGGTACGGTTGTGAAAACGCCAGCGGTTTTGCTCGTAGTAACGCCAGTAAAATTCGGCGGCAATCGAATGGAGGATGTTTCCGGCCGGCGCCTGAGTTTTTGCGATAGCTTCTTCCGTCCCGGCAATTAGCCGAACAAGACTTTCTTCTTCCCTTAGACTTATCGAAGACGCGCGATACAGGTGCGCCTTTATAAGCTGGGCGACATTGTTTTGCGCCAGCGCCTCGCGGTAAATGCCGTCAATGATTTTCTCCGCCGATTGCGGCTGCCGCTGTTTCAGCAAGCTGTCAATCTGTTCCCATTCCCGTATATAATTCTTCACGTTATCCTGCGCGAATACCTGCGTAAATAAAGGCGTTGCGGCAAAAAGAACAAGCGCAATCCAGACTGTTTTTTTCATAATACAAGCGGCTCCGCAAATGTGGCTTCATTACAAACCAAAAAAAAATTGTTCCGCGTTCAATGTCATGTTTTATCCGTTATTTCCTTGACAATTAACAGAATGTTTTTGTCGCCTTCGCGCGCATACTCAACCCTGTCCATAAGCCGCTTGACAAGATAAACCCCAAGGCCGCCTATTTCACGCTCCATCAAAGGCTTTTCCATGTCCGGTTCGCCGTTGTCAAGCGGGTTAAAGGGCATACCCTCGTCTTCAAACCGGATGACAGCCTCTTTCCCGACGGAAACAAAGACGTCCACATTGCCGCTTGCCGACGCATAGGCATAGCTGGCAATGTTCACAAAGATTTCCTCCACGGCTATATCAATTTCTCCACGCGGTTTCTGCGGGCAGTTATGCCTGTCAAGCTCGGCATTTACAAAATCAACCACATCGTCAAGATTTCCGGTGTTTGCTCTGATCGTCAGTTTTTTACTTTCGGGCATTCGGAACAGTTTATTTATTTTCAACGCAAGCATGGTAATATCGTCCGCCTGTTCAGCGCCGTTTACAAAAACATCAATTTCACTTTTGATTGCGGACAGCAATTCCTTTGGCGGATAATCGGCGTATTTGTGAAGCGCCTCAAGCAGCCTTTGCTCGGAAAACAGAGCATATTCCTCGTTCGCGGCCTCGGTCACGCCGTCCGTATACATGTAAATAGCGTCGCCCGCGGCAAGGGTGATTTCGTTTTCCCTGTATTGCGAGTTTTTTTGCCATGCCAGTATTGGACAAGGCGCCGTTTTCAAAAATTCGTAGCCGGTTCCGCTTCTTTTTACAAGCGGCGGATTGTGCCCCGCGTTTACAAAGG
>JAIRVC010000235.1 GCA_031254095.1 Acidobacteriota bacterium | reverse complement strand
CTTCGCCTTTAATAATGAACTGTGGTTCCGTCTCTGCCTTTTTCCCATTTTCTTCCTCCGGTTAAAAAGCAAGATTAACACTTATAACTCTGTCCAGGTTTCCTGAACCACCTCTCTTGGCCGCCGCAAGGCGGCTTTTATTTCACGTCGTTGGCGTCGAACACATCGCCGCATTCAGGACAGAATTTCGGCGGATTGTGCGGATCCGGAGGATTCCAGCCGCATTTATCGCAACGGTAGAGCGGAGCGTCATGCGGCTTCGGTTTGCCGCATTCCTGGCAGAATTTCCCCTGGTTGACCGCGCCGCACGTGCAGTTCCAGCCCGTAGCCGGCACAGGCCGGGGTTTGCCGCATTCGGCGCAGAATTTCCCCGAATTTCCCGCGTGTCCGCAGGCGCACGCCCAACCGGCGGACGCGGCAGGAGGCGTTTGCGCAGGCTGCGCGGCCTGCTGCCCGGCGCCCATCGCGTACAAATTTTGAATATTGCCGCCCGTAATGGTCTGCGCCATGCCCATACCCATAAATCCCATGACGGGACCAGTGCCTTCGTTTTTCGCGGCGTCCTGCATGGCCTGTGCCTGCGCGCCGACAAGGTGCGCGGCGGCCAGGGTCGGATCGCGAAACGCGGCGTTGCGCTGGAGTTCCTTGATCATTTTTTCGTCTTCTTCGGAAGCGTTAAGCGAAGAAACGCCAAAGGAAACTATTTTCAGGCCGCGCAATTCGCCCCATTTTTCTGAAAGCACTTCATTCAGAGCGTTGGAGAGTTCCGTTGTATGGCCGGGAATCTCGCTGTAACGGACGCCCAGCGCCGACAGTTTAGCGAACGCCGGTTGCAGGGCTGTCAGCAGTTCGGTTTTGAGCTGACCGGAAAGCGTATCGCGCATATAATCACCGGCGACATTGCCGCAGACGTTTTTATAGAACAGCATCGGGTTGTCGATTTTGAAAGAGTACTCCCCGTGACACCGGATCGCTATATCCACATCAAGACCGACGCGGGAATCCACAACCCTGAATGGAACCGGATTGGCCGTGCCGTACTTGTTTCCCATCAATTCCTTGGTATTAAAGAAGTAGATCCGCTGATCCTTCCCCGGTTCGCCGCCTACGGTAAAGCGTCTGCCGATGCTTCTGAACGTCCCCTTTATGCTTTCGCTGAGACTGCCGTAAAAAATCGAAGGCTCGGTTCCGAAATCGTAGATAAATTCTCCGGGCGTGGCGCAAAGTTCCACAACCTGGCCCTGATCGACAATCATCATGCACTGACCGTCGTTTACCGCGATGATGGAACCGTTAGAAATAATGTTGTCGGTCTTTTTTCTATTCGAACTCCTGCCGCCTACGCGATGTTCCCCCTTGGTTACAAGCTTTTCCTGATCCAGCGCTTCACAGTAAAAATATTCACGCCAGGAATCGGCCAGCGCGCCGCCGAGCGCGCCGCTACCGGCTTTTATAAGTCCCATGTCGTTTTCCTCCCCAAAAGAAAGTCATTGGTGTTTTTAGTGGTTCCCTTTTTAAAAATCCGACCACTGATCACTGCTCACTGACCACTGAGTTAAGAGCAATTCGAAAGCCTAGAATTCTGTAGCGGTTGCCCGCGCCGTTGTTGTAGTAATTCGACACCCTTACACCCCTCGCGTAAGAGCCCCATCCGCCGCCCCGGATCACATGGAACGGGCCTTCCCCGTCAGCCTGCTGAGCGCCGCCGTGATTTTCGTATAAATCGGACACCCATTCCCACACATTCCCGCTCATGTCGTGAATGCCCAGTTCATTTCCCTTTTTTGTCCCGACGGGATGCGTACTGTTTTCTGAATTGCCTTCATACCAGGCGACCTCTCCGGCATCGTCGCTTCCGCTGTACTTATATCCCCGGCTTTGGCCGCCCCCTCGCGCCGCGTACTCCCATTCCGCTTCCGTCGGTAAACGGTAGCCCATTCCCGTTGCGGCGTTCAACTTTTTAATGAATTCCTGCGCGTCGTCCCAACTGATATTTTCAACCGGCAGGTTGTCTCCTTTGAAATGCGATGGATTGTTCTCCATTACCGCCTTCCACTGCGCCTGGGTCACTTCGTATTTCCCGATATAAAAATCACTCACCGTCACTTGCCGCGCCTGTTTTTCATAATCATAGCAATCGCTTTCCTGTTCCTGCGTACACCCCATCATGAACGTCCCGCCGCGCACATACGCCATATCAATCCCATATTGCGATTCTAAAAAATCCGCTTCGGCAGCCGAAACTCTTTCTTCAGATTCCCGCCGCGTTTCCGCTTTTGATTCATTGGATTGCGAAAGCGGCTGTTTATTTTCACTCTCCGCGAATTTCCCGATCAGCCAAAACAGAATCAAAAGCGCCGCGGCGCCGGCAAGGAACGCAAAAAGTATCGGCGTCCTTTTTTTCTTTGTCTTTCCGGCGGCTGGCGCAAAGACCGGCGCGAGTGGATGCGCCGGGGGTATTTTCAGCTTTTTTTTGGATCTTTTTTTCTTTTCAGGCATAGCGCGAAGCTGATTTTACCATAATCAAATGGCAAAACGCTGCCGTTGCCGTTAAGGAAACACTGATTAATTGTCTGCGCGGGATGAAGTGCGAGGCGCACGGAGCGCAGGAACCGAGGCATATACAGAAATATGTTGAGGTTACGAGCACCGCGCCGCCGTAAACAATTTGGC
>JAIRVC010000196.1 GCA_031254095.1 Acidobacteriota bacterium | reverse complement strand
TTACAAACAGACCGACCCGAAAACCGGGAAACCGCTGGGATTCAATACGGCTTCAAAAAAATGCGAAGTTTACGCCGACGCTTTTATAACGCTCGGCCGCACCGGATTGCCGTTTTCGTCCGTTCCGCTTCCGCCCGCGTCAAAAGACTACGATCCTCTGCCGGATTTTATAGAACCTTATGAAAGCCCGACGGGCGAGCTTGGGGAAAAATACCCGCTGGTTCTGACAAGCGGCAGAATCCCTTATTATCACCACACGACGCTGCGCAACATTCCTTATCTGCGGTCGGTCTATCCGGTTCCGGAGATATGGATCAACCCGGTTGACGCGAAAAAATACGGCATTGCGCACAAGGACTGGACATGGGTGGAGTCTCTGCGCGGCAGGATTACGGCCCGCGCCCGCGTGACTGAGGGAATCGCCAAAGGCGTCGTTTTCATGGAACGTTTCTGGAATCCGGAAACGCTCAATACGCCCACGCACGGCTGGCGCGAAATGAATGTCAACGTGCTTACCAAAGAGGATGCGCCGTACAATGACGTATTCGGAACCTACACGCTCAGGGGATTCCTCGTAAAGGTGTCCAGGGCTTCCGGCCCGCCTAAGGGGGTCAAGTACAGGCCTGAAGAATTTAAAGAATGGCTTCCTGAACCTTCAGATCCCACAAAACAGGTGGAGGTGTAATCATGGCGACTAAACAACTGGCGCTTGTTATAGATCTTGACCGGTGCATCGGCTGTTGCGGATGCGAAGTGTCGTGTAAACAGGAAAACGAAGTAGCCGTCGATGTCGTATGGAATAAAGTTGTAGAACAGGGGCCTTACGGGACATTTCCTGATGTTGAACATTACTTTCTTCCGTCGGTCTGTCAGCAATGCGCCGTGCCGCAATGCGTCAAGGTATGCCCGACCGGCGCTTCCTACATAAATAGAGACGGCATTGTTCTTATCAACCGGGAAAAATGTCTTGGCTGCAAATACTGCATAATGGCGTGTCCTTACGGCGTGCGTTCGTTCAACAGAGAAACGAAGGTTGTCGAAAAATGCACGCTGTGCGTACAGTTGCAGGCTGTTGATGAAAAACCCGCCTGTGTCAAGGCCTGCGCGGCCAAGGCGCGGTTTTTCGGCGATCTCGGCGATCCTGACAGCGATGCTTCCCGTGTTTTGCGAGAAGCCGGAGAAGAAAACGTTCACAGTCTGCCGGATGTCGGCAATCATCCGAAGTCGCGGTATATCCTGCATCCCAAAATGGCCGCATGGAGAAGCTGATATGAGTATTGAATGGTCACTGGTATTTTTTACGCTGTTCTCCGGACTTGCCGCGGGTGTTTTTACAGGAATCGCAGTTTCTGAATGGACCGGCGGCGGGGCGAAACAGGTCAGGTTTCCGGGCGCTGTGTTGACGCTCGCGGCGCTCGTCATAGGCGGCGGTTCAAGCGTACTGCATCTCGGACACCCGGAACGCATTTTCGGCGCCCTGAAACAGCCGGGATCCAGCATCTTCTTTGAAGCGCTGCTGATTGGCCTGTTCGGGCTTATTGTCATTTTTTACCTGCTTGCGCTGCGCCGCGGCGCGTCCGCGCTTGTGACCAGACTGCTTGCGACGCTTGGCGCGATCCCGGCCGTATTGCTGGCTTGCACCGTCGGTTCCACCTATATGATGCCTTCGCGCCCGGCATGGGACACGTTGATTCTTCCGGTTTTGTATCTGGCATCGGCGGGCGTAATGGGGTGTTTCGGCATCGCGGCATTGCTTTCGGGCAGGGATGAAAGTCCCGCTGTGCCGGCTTTGAGCAAAATCACGCTGATGTTTCTGGGAATTCAGGCGGTTTTAACCGCGGCATATTTGGTTTATCTGTCTGTCGCGCCTTATCCGGACGTTTCACGTTCGGCGGCAAGAGTCCTTATCGGCGATCTTGCGCCGATTTTCTGGGGCGGGCTGGTGATACTGGGACTTCTGGTTCCGGGCTTCATTCTGCTTCGCGTGGAAAAACCCGGGTTGCTGACGAAAGCGCGATATGGTTTGATGTGCGTCCTTGTTGCCGGCATAGTTTTTCGCGCGATGATGTTTTCGCTTGGAAGCGCGATTCACGAATTCTTTTAGTTTAGGAACATCCCTCTTTTGGGTTAAACAAGCTGCGTGGATGAAGTTGGTTTCATGGATGAAGCGTCTGAATTTGCGGCGATAATTACTAATCGGGAAAACCTGTACCGCTTTCTTGCGCGGCTTTACAGAGTTGAAGTGGACGCGCCGTTGCTGCAACAGCTCGGCGAAATGGGTTTCCCGACGGAATGCGGCGACCCCAACCTGGCCGAAGGATACAGGATGCTGACGGACTGGCTGCGCGATCCGGGAAGCGATCCGCTGACCGATCTTGCGGTGGATTACGCCCGGACATTTCTCGGCGCGGGAGTTTTTCAGGGCGTTGTCGCCAACCCCTATGAATCGGTTTATACAAGCGAAAAACGCCTGATTATGCAGGAGGCGCGCGATCAGGTGCTGGCCGTATACCGCGCTAAAGGATTGCGCTGCGCCGAACCGATGGAGCTTCCCGAAGACCATATCGCGCTGGAACTGGAGTTTCTGGCTTATCTCTGCCGGGAAACGCTGAATGTCATAAACGACAGGGCGCGCGTCTCGACCCTGCTGAAAGAGCAGAAGGAATTTATAGAGCGGCACCCGGCGAAATGGATTCCCGCTTTCTGCGCGGATATCGCCAAATGCGCGGCCACCGATTTTTATAAAGCGGTCGGCAAAATAACCCTCGGCTTTCTGAATATGGAGCGGGCAATCCTGGAAGACCTTCTTGAAAAACGCTGATTAATTATCTACGCGGGATGTAGCGCGAGGCGCACGGAGCGCAGGAAATCAAAGATTACGAAATCTTACGTGGCTTATTGTATTTCCAGTACTCCGCTTCAAGCGCCGCCATGATTTTTTCGCGCCTGTCGTACAATCTTTTGAGCTTGCGCGGTTTGCATTTTGCCATCGCGTAATGCACGAGCAGCGGAAAAGCGATTGTCGAATCCGCGTAGCAGACAGTGGTGTCGGGCAGCTGCGCCGGATCGACTTTACCCCAGGTCGCCGCTTCCTGCGGCGTCGCGCCGGAAAGCCCGCCGGTATCCGGGCGCGCGTCCGTGAACTGGATGAAGTAATCGTGTCCGTCTTCCTCTATGCCCATTACTTCCTGAAGCTGCGGCTCGGTCTGGAGCATAAAATTCTTGGGCGAACCGCCGCCGATCAACAGCGCTCCGGTTTTGTGTCCTTCGCGTTTTGCGGCAAGCACAATGCCGGCGGTTTCGTTGACGTCGCGCGATGGATTGACGCGCAGGGCGCTTTTGCGGAATTCCAGCTCCGCTATATTCATTCCTATGCTTGAGTCGCCCGGAGACGAGCAATAGCACGGCACGCCGGCGCGATAGGCGGCGGCCAGCAGGGAACTGTCCTTTCGGCCGGTCTGCTCCTCGAATTCCGCGCAGTATTTGCCGATAAGATAGTGCAGTTCGGCGGTTCCCATTTCTTTTTGAAATTCGGGCTGCATCAATATCTGACGCAACACATGATCGGTCGTCATCAATACGTTGTTTTCAAACAGGATGTCGTAAATGCGCACCACGCCTGTTTTGCGCAGTTCCTCGTCGGGGGTAAACGGCGTTCCGCGAAAAAGCGGCAGATTCAACGCGTGGTGTATGTCGTGATAAAGATTCGCGCCGGTAGAAACAATCCAGTCCACAAAACCGCTCTTGATAAGTGGGATCACCGCCGATATTCCCAGACCCGCCGGCGTCAGCGCGCCCGACAGGGTCATGCCGACAGTTACGTTCGCCTTCAGTATTTTCTGCGTAAAAAGAGCGCAAGCCTCCTGCAAACGCCCGCCGTTGTAGGCCAGAAACGTGCCGTCAATAAGATCGGGCAGCGATTCCTTTCCGGTAATCGGATTCGGCAGGATGCGCTTTCCTTTTAGGAACTGCTGTTTTCCTTTGGAAAACTTGTGCGGATATTTGCTCACAAACTTACCTGACAGCTTAATTTCGCCCATTTTATTTGCTCCTTAGAGGTTTCCCTTCATTAATATGTATGAAAACAGCTTGTAGACAAGTTTTGCCGCGAGAAAATCGGCGGCGCGGTATCCGGGCAGAGGCGCAAGTTCAACAACGTCGAATACAGGTACGGACGCGGCGTTCATTGAAACCGCGCGAGCAACCTCAAGCATACGTTCCCACGAAATTCCTCCCGGTTCCGGCGTTCCCACGGCAGGCATGATTGAAGGGTCGAGTCCGTCCAAGTCGATGGTCAGATACACATTCTTATTTCGAACAAACTTCGCCAGATCCTTCAAAAAACCGCCTTCCGGATCCGACGACGCTTCTGAAAATACTGTGCGCGCCTTTTTGCAGGAGCGCAGAAAATCCGCTTCGCCAAGGGAAAGATTGCGAATTCCTATCTGGAACACCGGACATGTTTCCACGATACGGCGCGCGGCGCAGGCGTGGCTGTAAGGCGAGCCCTCGTATTCATCGCGCATGTCCGCGTGCGCGTCCACATGCACCGCCACGAGATTTTTCGCGGAGCGCGCGCGGGCAAGTCCGCGAACGACGCCGGCGGAAATCGAATGTTCGCCTCCCAGAACGCCCAGCGTCTCCGGCGGCTTTTTGCCGGAAAGCAGGCCGGCGACGACCTGCTCAATCGCCTCGATCATCGCGTCCGGGGAACTGACCACTGGATTCATCGCGGGGAGCGCGTGAATGCCATATTCCATAGCCGGTTCGCAGCCGAATTCGTGATCGTAAAGCTCCACCTGCCGCGACGCGGCCAGGATGGCCGCCGGGCCTTCGCGCGTTCCCGCGCCATACGAAATCGTGGCTTCGTAGGGAATGGGAAGAAGCCAGCCCCGCGCCCGTTCCGGCGAAGCAAGCTCATCCGGCAGGGCGAGAAAATTCCAAGCGGGCTGAAAAAAATCAGAATTCATATGGTTAGTGATCAGTGGTCAGTGATCAGAAAAATTCGTTGCGAATCAACTTTGGGGTAACTTCATTCCGGAAGTTACCCCAAAGTTGATTCGCAAGTTCACAATCCAAAATCGGAAATTAATTCGCCGCCCTGCCTTTGGTGCCTTTGGCGGTTTCGGCATTCTTTTTCGCGCGTTCTTTCGGACGCAGTTCCCGGGTTTTCTTGCCGGCCTGCCACATTTCAGACTCGGCGATGACATTCAGTTCCTTGGAGAGCTGTTCCTGATAATTGGCCTTGCCGCAGGAGCTAAGCACGCGGCGGGTTTCCGTGCCGTCCGCAACTTTTTTGTAAAGCTCCTTAAATACGGGCTCCACGGCCTTTTTGAATTTAGGCTTCCAGTCGAGCGCGCCGCGCTGCGCCGTCGCCGAACAATTGGAATACATCCAGTCCATCCCGTTTTCCGCGACCAGGCGAATCAGGCTTTCCGTGAGTTCTTCGACGGTTTCATTAAACGCTTCACTGGGGCTGTGGCCGTTTTTGCGCAGAACGTCGTACTGGGCTTCCATGACGCCCGCGAGCGCGCCCATGAGGATGCCGCGCTCGCCTGTCAGATCGCTGTAAACCTCATTTTTAAAGGTTGTTTCAAACAGATATCCGGAGCCGACCGCGATGCCGAGCGCCAGACATTTTTCGCGTGCCTTGCCGGTGGCGTTCTGCTCGACGGCAAAACTGGAATTGATGCCCGCCCCGGAAAGGAAATTGCGCCGGAGCGACGTGCCTGATCCTTTGGGCGCAACCAGCACGACATCCACATCATCCGGCGGGACGACCTTTGTCAGGTCTTTGTATACAATCGAAAAACCGTGCGAAAAGTACAGCGTCTTTCCCGGGGTAAGATGTTTTTTCACTTCCGGCCAGATCGCGCGTTGAGCCGCGTCGGAAACCAGCATTTCAATAACGGTTCCCCTTTTGCAGGCTTCGTCAATTTCAAAAAGGGTTTTTCCCGGAACCCACCCGTCTTTTTTTGCGCGGTCCCAGTCCTTCATGTATTTCTTTGACTGCCCGACGATGACGTTAAAGCCGTTGTCTTTCATGTTCAGCGCCTGCGCGGGCCCCTGAACGCCGTAGCCTATCACAGCGATGGTTTCATTTTTTAGCGCTCTGCGCGCCTTGTCCATCGGAAATTCTTTTCTTGTGACGACCTGTTCCTTAACTCCTCCAAAATCGATAAGCGCCATATTCTCATTCCTCCTAAGGATGGTTTTCAGTTGCCGATATCGAACATGTAATAAAAGATTTTTTATATGCCATTTATGCGCCCGGTTCAAGCTGAATATGTATTTTGCGGGATATATTATGGGAATTTCACGCAAAAACGCTAAT
>JAIRVC010000172.1 GCA_031254095.1 Acidobacteriota bacterium | reverse complement strand
AAAGCGCCAATAAGGAGTCTGCCCATGCCGTCATTCAATCATTACAAGCACGTATTTACGCCGATAAAGGTCGGCGGCGTGACGCTGAAAAACCGCGTCGAGTTCGCGCCCATGGTCTGCGATTTTACAAATTCCATCGGCGAGGCGACGCAGCGTTACGTTGATTTTGTGGAAGAACAGGCCGCGACGGGCGTCGCCCTCATTCACCTTGGCGCGACGCCCGTGGAGTGGACAACCGGCGCGGATTATCCTTCGGAACTTGACGTTACCGACGACCTCAAGGAAAACAACCTAGGCCTCCTTGCCGAAGCCGCGCATACGCACGGCGCGAAGCTGTCCGTGGAGCTGGTTCATGCCGGCCGCGGCGTGAACGCCAAACTCATCAAAACCGAATGGGGCATTGCCCCGACCAGCCTGCCGCTTCCCGGTCAATATCCCTATATAAAGGAAATGGATCAGAAAGACATCGAGCGCGTTGTCGATTGTTACGCCGACTGCGCCGCCCGCGTCTGCCGCTGCGGCTTCGACGGCGTTCTCATTCACGGCGCTCACGGCAACCTGATCGCGCAGTTTCTTTCGCCGCTTACAAATCACCGCGTTGATATTTACGGCGGGTCTTTTGAAAACCGCTGCCGGTTTCCGCTTATGATTTTAAAGGCGGTGCGCGCCGCCACAAGACCGGATTTCATCGTGGAACTGCGCGTCAGCGGCGATGAAATGACGCCCGGCGGAATGAAAATCGCCGAAGTAATCGACTTTCTTAAAATCGCGCAGGAACATATCGATCTTGTAACGATGTCCGCCGGACTGATTGTTGACTACCGTTCGCAGTTCTACGCCATGCCGCCATATTACCGCCCGCGCGGCGCTAACGTCCCGCTTGCCCGCGCTGTCAGGCAATGTCCCGATATCCATATTCCCGTAAGCGTGGTCGGCGGACTTGACGTGGAAATGGCCGAACGGATCATCGCCGAAGGGAGCGCCGATATGGTCGCCATCGCCCGCGCCCTTTTGGCCGATCCCGACATGCTGAAAAAATGTTATAGGGGCCGCCCGGAGGACGTTCGTCCCTGCCTGCGCTGCTGGGGATGTGCCGCAAATTACGCCGGGCATATTCAGTGCGCGGTCAATCCCGCGCTGGGACGAACGGAGCGTTACGCGCGGGTTCACAAGGCGGATGAAAAGAAAAAAACAGTCGTGATCGGCGGAGGCGTCGCCGGCGCGGAGGCCGCGCGGACGCTTGTACAAAGGGGACACGATGTCGTGCTGTTTGAAAAAAGCGGCGACATAGGCGGCCTGCTGCATGACATCAACAAACTTCCTTTTAAGGCCGATCTGCTCCGTTATACGGAATGGCTCAAGCGAACGACGATGAATTGCGGCGCCGATATTCGTCTCAACACGGAAGCGACGCCGGAACTTGTCATGACTGAAAATCCCGACGCCGTCATCGTGGCCTGCGGCGCGGCGCCGGCGCGTTCTCCGATTCCCGGCATGGATCGCCCAAATGTTTTTAACGTGCTGGATGTGGATTCGGGCCGGAAGAAGGTTTCCGGCAGGATCGTTGTGTGCGGCGGCGGTTTAAGCGGCTGCGAATCCGGGCTGGCGCTCGCCATGGCCGGCTGCGAAGTCACGATTGTTGACAAAATACCGGTTGAGGATTTCGCGTCCGGAATGTCGATTATCACCCGCAAAATGCTTATCGCGCTTTTAAACGACAATCATGTGCGGCTGATCGGCGATCATCTCATCCGTTCCATCGGCGAAGACGGCGTCCTGATAGAAGGCAGGGACTGGAAATATGAAACGCTTCCGGCGGATTTCGTCGTCGAAGCTCTCGGCATGAAAAACGATCGCGCGGCGGCGGATCGTTTTGCCGAACTGATTCCCGATGTTTACGTTGTGGGCGACGCGGACGAAATCGGCAATATAAAGCGCGCAACGCTTATGGCGTATAACCGCTGCTGCAACATTTGAGTTTTTTAAGAAAACGCCGATAAAGTATTCGGGCTTGTACATAAACAACTTGTACATAAACAAAAGGATGTGTGCATGAAAATTCCGGGGTTTTTACTGGCGGCGGTTTTGATTTTTTCACAGGGTTCTTTGTTCGCGCAGGCTTGGCAGCCTCCGGCGCGCGTCGATTCTTTTACGCCAACCGGAATTGTGAAGCGGGTGAGACAGGTGCAGGTTCGTTTTTCCGAATCGATGATCCCGTTCGGCGATCTGCGTGACGTTGCCGAACCATTTATGATCACCTGCCCGGAGCCGGGAAAAGCCCGCTGGGTTGACGACCGCATCTGGGTTTATGATTTCGACCGCGATCTTCCCGCCGGAATTAATTGTGAATTTAAAATCAGGGAAGGATTGGAAACCCTCGCGGGAAAAATCCTCGCCGGGCCTGGCGTCTATGCTTTTTCCACCGGCGGCCCCGCGATTTTACGCACAAGGCCTTATCAGGGCAACGGTATTGCCGAGGATCAGATTTTCATTTTGCAGCTTGACGCTGACGCCGACGAAGCCTCCGTTCTTAAAAACGTTTATTTCGCCGTTGACGGCATCGCGAGCCGCGTCGGCGTGCGCGCTGTAACTGGAAAGGAACGTGACTCGATTATAAAATCCGAGTACCGGTATTACGACAACCCGCCGGAACATCTTCTTCTCATTCAGGCAAGGCAGAATTTCCCGGCTGATACGCGCGTAACTCTGATCTGGGGAAAAGGCGTCGCCACG
>JAIRVC010000166.1 GCA_031254095.1 Acidobacteriota bacterium | reverse complement strand
ACCGATTCTTATCCCGACAAAATTTACGAAGGCCGCATAAGTTTCATCGCCTCCGAAGCGGAATTTACGCCCAAGCAGATTCAGACGCAGGAAGAGCGCGTAAAACTGGTTTACCGGATCAAAATTGATCTGGAAAATCCGGAACATGAATTGAAATCAAACATGCCAGCCGATGCCGTTATTGAGTTGAGATAGCATGTCTATCATCCTGGCCAAAGATCTGACGCGGCGCTTTGGCGATCTTGTCGCCGTGGATAATCTCAATCTTGCGGTTGAGGCCGGCGAAATCTTCGGCCTGGTCGGGCCGGACGGCGCGGGCAAAACCACCACGCTGCGCCTGCTGTGCGGTCTGATGGATCCGACCGGGGGCGGAGCGCGGGTGGCCGGATACGACGTTGTTCGCGACCCGCAGGCCGTCAAGGATCGCATCGGCTATATGGCGCAGAAATTCGGCCTTTATCAGGATCTTACGGTTCAGGAAAACATGGATTTCTATGCCGATCTGTTCGGCATCTTCGGCGGGGAACGTGAGGAACTGGAACAGCGGCTGCTGCGCATGACGCGCATGGCGCCTTTCCGCGACCGCCGCGCCGGGCAGCTTTCCGGGGGCATGAAGCAAAAACTCTCCCTGATGTGTACGCTGCTGCATCGGCCGGAAATCCTGTTTCTTGACGAACCGACAAACGGCGTCGATCCCGTTTCGCGGCGGGATTTCTGGACGATTCTTTATCAACTGCTCAAGGACGGCATTACGATTTTCATGACGACGGCTTATCTTGACGAGGCTGAACGCTGCAACCGCGTCGGCTTGATGTATCGTGGAAAACTCATCCGCTGCGATACGCCGGAAGCGCTCAAGGCGGGCGCGGAGAATCTCGAAACCGTTTTTATTCAAACTATCAACTCGAAAGAATCTGTTTGTTGATTTTTGGAGGAATTATGCAGGTCATCAACCCGGCCACGGAAGAAATCTCAGAAATAAAGGAAACGCCACTGGCGTCCATCCCAAAGCAACTGGCTCAGGCCGAAGAAGCCCAGCGGCTTTGGCGCGCTCTCGGCGCGGCGGAACGCGCCGCGATTTTATTGCCTTTAGCTGACTCATTGACCGAAAACAAAGCCGTGTTTGCCCGGCTGATTGCCGACGACATGGGCAAGCCGCTTGCTTCCGGCATGGGCGAAATACGGCGTACCGCGGGCGGAATTGAATATTTATGCAAAATGGCACCGGAGTGGCTGGCCCCGGAAATCACGGATGCCGGACGTGAGGCCGGTTACATAGAGTACGCTCCGCTGGGCGTCGTCGGCGTTATTATGCCGTGGAACGGCCCCGTGTGGCTTTCAACGGTCGGGTTGCTATCCTCGCTTCTTTCCGGCAACGGAGTGCTTTATAAACCCTCGGAAAACAGCCTGCGCACCGGCATCGCTTTAGCCGGGGAATTTCAGCGCCTGCTCGGCCTTCCCGAAGGCCTGCTGCAGCTTGTTGTGGGCGGCAAGTCTCATGGGAAGGCTGTCGTGGAGTCAGATGTGGCTATGGTTGCCCTGGTCGGGTCAACGGCGGCAGGCAAAGATATAATGAAAGCCTGCGCCGCCGGGCTCAAGCGCGTTTCGCTGGAATTGGGTGGACTGGACGCGGCAATCGTATTGAAAGATGTTGACGTTCAATCAGCCGCAAAGAAAATTGTCCGCATAAACTGCACAAACAGCGGTCAGGTATGCTGCTCAATCAAACGGGTCTATGTGGAACGTCAGGTTTACTCCGAATTTCTCCATGAGGCGGTCGCCGAAGCTCAAAAGATCCGGGTCGGCAATCCGCTGGAGGATGTGGATATGGGGCCGCTGGCTGGGGCGTTTCAACTGGAAAAAGTGGAAGCCGCCGTTGCAGACGCCGTGCAGAAAGGCGCCCGCGTGCTGACGGGCGGCGGGCGTCTTGAGCGCAAAGGTTTTTTCTACCCGCCAACCATAGTCACCGATGTTACAAACGACATGACTTTGATGCACAGCGAGCCTTTCGGGCCGGTGCTGCCCGTCGCGCCTGTCGATGACTGGGCGGAAGCCGTGCGGCTGGCTAATTCGACGCGCTATGGTTTGACCGGATCAATCTGGACAAAAGATATGGAACTGGCGCGCGCAATCGCTTCTCAACTGGACGTCGGCGTTGTGGGCTTTAACGATCACGGCGTCCCGCCGCTCGGCGCTCCGTGGGGCGGCGCAAGGGAAAGCGGCATCGGGCGCGCCCGTTACAAAGGAGGGCTGCGTGATTTATGCAATGTGAAATTCGTAAGGATTCCGGCGATTTAAGAATTATCAATTGATAAGATTGCCGATAAGTCAGTTGTGTTTTTATTGCACATGAGGGGAGCAGTTAAATGGAAAATCAGTCTTTTAACGTAGAGAATGCGCATTTGGCGAAGGATGTGCCGCAAAAAAAAGAAATCGGTATATTAATTGCCGCGCTGGTGTTTGATATTGCTCCAGTTATTATGTTTTTCCTGGTGCGGCATTTTTCGTTATTCGCAACATTTGCATCAAGTATTGGTCTCTTTATTATACTTTCACCTATAGTAGGTATAGTAATAGGCATCTCGTTCATTTGTGAAGGAAAAAAGCGGATCGGTTCAGTAGGAGTAACGCTTTCAATCATTGCAATCGCTTTGCCGTTCGCTTTCATTGCCATAATCATTTTACGCATAGCAACAGGCTCTATCGTTGTAGGCATGTAGGAAGTTGTGATGAGTAAAATAATATGGATAATATTCCGTGTGATTATTACACTTTTTGCATGGGTTACAGGCGGATATTTCCTGCACAAATTTGAATATTTTAAAGCTTTCGGCGAGATTGATAATGTTATTGGCATATTGCCGGCCGCTCTGGCAATAACGGGCGCGGGCGCAATAACCGCCGTTTTGTGGATGAAGCACACAAAACAGTTTATTCCAGTTTCGGCGACATTGGCGTTGTTTGCCGTTTTGTCTGCAGCGCTGTTTCCCACGGCGTTGCGTGGAAACTGGTGGGCAAACATAACTACGCTGGAAGGGACGGAAGCGCAGCCGGATTTAGCCGCATACGCTCCATTTTCTGAAAATTCAAAAACGGTTAAACTTGGCGAAAAATCCACTTTAACGCTCACCAGCGATCTGCCTGTACTTGATGGAGCCTTGGCGCTTTATCCGGTCTATGCCGCTTTTGCGGAGGCTGTATATAACAAAAATTCTTTTTCACAAAATGATGTTCTTTGCACGAATACGCGCGGCGCTTACGAAGCGGTTATATCCGGCGAAAGGGACATAATTTTTGTTGCGGGCGCGTCTGAAAAACAACTTGCCGCCGCGAGGGACGCTGGAGCTGATTTGCAATTCATACCTATAGGCCGCGAGGCGTTTGTGTTTTTAACAGGAAAAAGCAATCCAATTAATAGTATTACTTATCAGCAGATACGTAATATATATTCAGGTAAAACTTCAATATGGAGAACTCTTGGC
>JAIRVC010000124.1 GCA_031254095.1 Acidobacteriota bacterium | reverse complement strand
AAGAATTCCTCCATTCGCATCGCCGCGGATCTTGTGCGAAGCGGCGAAGCCGTAGGGCTTGTCAGCGCGGGGAATACCGGCGCGGTCATGGCGACATCCAAGATGGTTTTAGGAACGGTTCCGGGCGTGGATCGTCCGGCGCTGGCGACGGTGTTGCCAACCCTGACCGGATATTCGGTCATGTTGGACGTAGGCGCCAATGTCGCCTGCAAGCCGCACCACCTGGTTCAATTCGCCGTTATGGGGCATCTGTTCAGCAAAAATATCGTCGGAATCGCTTCGCCTAAAATCGGACTGATGTCCGTAGGCGAAGAGGAATCCAAGGGGAACGAACTGGTCAGGGAAGTTCACCAGACGCTCAAGCGGGTCAACTTGAATTTCATCGGCAACGTGGAGGGCCGCGACATTTATAACGGCCGCGCCGACGTAATCGTTTGCGACGGGTTCACCGGAAATGTCGCGCTCAAGACCAGCGAAGGGCTCATTGAGGCGATACTGAAGCTCCTGAAGGAAGAGCTCACTAAAAATATGCAGGCAAGGCTGGGAGCCGCGCTCAGCAGGCAGGCGTTCCAGCGGCTCAAAAAACGGCTCGATTATTCGGAATACGGCGGCGCGCCCCTTCTGGGACTGCGCGGCGCTTCCATTATCTGTCACGGCCGGTCCAACGCCAACGCGATAAAAAACGCGATCAGGGTGGCGAAGGATTTTGCTGAAAACCAGGTAGCCGCCGGCATGGCGGCCGAACTTGCCCGGATCGGCGAAAATACCTGGGATTCCGCCGCCGGCAACGATATACCGGCATAAGGGAACCCAGTATACGGGCCAAGGAAGCGCTTGCTTCAAAAGGAAATCGACATTACAATAACCAATCTTTAAATAAATCTTGGATTCAACGCGGCCTTGTTCCGCAAATAAATAAATGGGAGGAATGGTGATGGCATCATCCGTAGAAGAAAAAGTGAAATCTATCATTGTAGAGCAATTGGGCGTCAATGAATCGGAAGTGACAGGCAACGCGTCGTTTGTCGATGATCTTGGCGCGGATTCTCTTGATACGATCGAACTTGTGATGGCTTTCGAGGAGGCTTTCGGCATTGAGATTCCAGACGAGGCCGCCGAGAAAATCAAGACGGTGCAGAACGCCGTCGATTACGTAAATTCGCACAAATAAATAACTAAAAATAACGGAGACGTATCATGAAGATTGTTGTTTGCGTCAAATATGTTCCGGATACCGCAATTAAAATGAAAATCGCCGGGAATGGAAAGGCCGTCGATCTGACCGGAGTTGCTTTTGTGGTGAATCCATACGACGAATTCGCCGTGGAGGAAGCCCTGAAGATCAAAGAAAAGCTCGGCGGAGAGGTAATTGTGGTAGGCGCGGGCGCGGAAACCGCGACACAGGGACTGCGCACCTGCCTGGCGATGGGCGCGGATTCCGCCGTACTCGTCAACGACCCGGCGCTCGAAAACGCTGATTCATTTGTCATCGGCAAGGTGCTGGCCAAAGTCTGCCGCACTCTTACGCCGGATCTGGTTCTTTTCGGCAAACACGCCATCGGCGTGGATAACGGACAGGTGCCGTCGGTTGTCGCGGAAGAGCTTGATATGCCGCAGGTTTCCGTGGTTACAAAACTGGATTTGGCCGACGGGACGTTCCGGGCCGAACGTGATATTGAAGGCGCGCAGGAAGTAGTGGAAGGAACCCTGCCCGCCGTTGTTACGGCACAAAAGGGATTGAACACTCCCCGTCTCGCGTCCCTCAAGGGAATCATGGCCGCCAAGAAAAAGACAATCACGGTGCAGACGCCCGCCGATCTGGGCATAGCTGCGGACGACCTGAAGCCGCGCGTCGCGGTTGAACTTATTACCATGCCTCCGTCCCGGCCTCCGGGAAAAATCCTCAAAGGCGACGTGGCGGAAACCGTTCCGCAACTGGTCAAGCTGCTGCATGAGGAAGCGAAGGTTATCTAGGCAATCGCCATACATCATTTGAGGAGGAGAAATGGCTCAGGGAATTTTAGTATTTATTGAGGAAAGAGACGGCAAGGTAAAGAAGCCGTCGTTGGAAGCTCTATCCGCGGCGCGCAAACTGGCGGATCAGATCGGCGCTTCCGTAACGGCGTTGCGCATCGGCGCTTCTGGAGACGCTTCGGAAAATCTGGCCGCTTACGGAGCTGACCGGGTCGTCAGCGCGGCGCACGATCTTCTGAAAACCTATTCAACCGAAGCGTTCAGCGCGACGCTGGCGCAGGTTGCGAAAGCGGAACAGCCGCGTTTTATTCTTGGTTCGGCCGGGTCGATGGGGAGAGATTTCCTTCCGCGCGCGGCGGCAAAACTCGGAGTCGGATTGGCTCAGGATTGCATCGAACTGAATGTCGCGGACGGAACGCAGCTCGAATGCGTGCGCCCGATTTACGCCGGAAAGGCTTACGCGAAAGTACGCCTTTTAATGGAACCCGCCATGGCCACGCTCAGGCCCAACGTATTCTCGCTTGGCGCTCCTGACGCGGGACGTTCCGCGGAAGCGGCCGCGTTTACGCCGGAACTTGGCGCCGACAAAATACGGGCTTCGGTTAAGGAAACTAAAGCGGCGGCGGGACAGAAGCAGGAACTGACAGAAGCCGGCATAATCGTTTCCGGAGGCCGAGGCATGAAAGGCCCGGAAAACTTCCCTATCGTCGAAAAGCTTGCCGACGCTTTCGGCGGCGCAATGGGCGCTTCACGCGCCGCAGTGGACGCCGGCTGGATAGATTATTCCCACCAAGTGGGACAGACCGGCAAAACCGTGTCGCCGAACATGTATGTCGCCTGCGGCATCAGCGGCGCGATTCAGCATCTTGCCGGCATGTCTTCTTCCAAGTACATTGTCGCGATCAATAAAGATCCGGAAGCTCCGATTCTCAGCATCGCCGACTACGGAATTGTCGGCGACCTGTTTGAGATCGTGCCGGCTCTGACGGAAGAAGTGAAAAAGCTCAAGTCGTAGCGTGTGTTGTTTTTTCACCAGTCCGGTATAATCGAAGTTTTACGGACGGACGCATTACTTGTCCGCCCGTAAAACTTCCGGGCTGGAAAGGCCAGTTACACCCCGATGACGAGTCATAGCGGATTTGGGAAACAGTGGGAGCGACCGCGAAAGCAATGGCATCAGTCTCTGTTGCAGGATTTGCGCAGCGGACTCTCAAGGCGTGACGCTTTTATCGGACTGGCGGCGGTAATAATTGTCTCCCTTGTTCTTATCGGTTTTCGTCATCAGAGCAT
The DNA here is from genome assembly GCA_031254095.1 of Acidobacteriota bacterium. GTDB lineage: Bacteria > Acidobacteriota > UBA6911 > UBA6911 > UBA6911 > UBA6911. The sequence goes on along the minus strand of JAIRVC010000124.1, from coordinate 3,699 downwards.
CCCGAGATACGAAGCGGGACAGATTGCCGACCGCGATATCCGCGCATTTCAGGATGTTGTTTATATCGACGATGCCGCCACCGAGTCAAAGCGCGCCGAGGCGGAAGCCGCCGTGCCCGCTCTTTATCAGATAGAAATTAACCTGATAGACGGCAAGGTGAAATTGCTTGCCTCGGCTTTTTCCAGAGCCCGGGACATCCTTGCCGAAAACGCGTTTTCTTCCGAAGCCGACAACCAAAAGGCATTTCAAAACAAGCTGCTCCAGGAACTCCACGAAAAACTTGGCGAGACGTTTCCAAAAGACACGCTGGAAGTTTTACTTCGTTACAATTTCAGCTTTATGCTGGAAAACAGTCTCATACGCCTCCTTAACGACATTCTGCGCGACGGGATCGTCGACGACCGCGGCGAATTATTAAGAGACTACCGCTCCGGCATCATGGTTCGCGAGGGAATGACAGGGGCGGAGCGCCTGTTGCAGGATGTCTTGCAGCAACGCGATCTTTCCGCCGCAAAAGAATTTCTGAGACAGTCATCCCTGAATATTCCCGGTCTGGACGCGCGGGAAAAAACGACGCTCATTCAATATCTGGAATCGCAGCTCGTAACGACCCTTGTTTTCAACCACGCGGAAACGTTCCGGCGGCGGCAGGAGGCCGCCATCAAAGTCCGCCCGGTTGAGGTGCGAATCAGACAGGGACAGTTTATTGTCCGCGCCGAAGAACAGGTAACCGAAAGCGCGCAGCGGCAGCTTGACGTTCTGCGCAACCTGCGCGAGCCGCAACTGCCGTTTTTGCAGGCGATCGGATTTTTTATCATCGCGCTGATTATGCTCTATACGCTCTGGCGCTATTTCTTTTATTACCAGACGCACTACCAGACCCGTGTACGGCGGATACGGGGCAGAACGATACTTATTCTTTGCGTCCTGATTTTTGAACTTATCGTTCTGCGCGTCGGCTCGGCGCTGGCCGATATTCTCAGCGAACGCTTTCAGGGAATACTTGACCCGGTTGTTCTTTATTACGGAATTCCGCTCACCTTCGGCGCGATACTTATTACGCTGCTGGTGAATATCAATCCAGGATTGATATTCTCGATTATTCTCGCGATTGTCGCCGGCCTGTTTTACGGCAGCATGGATATCGCGGCATATATAATGATCGGCTGCATCGCCGGCATTTACAGCATTCGTCAATATAAGGATCGCGCGGCGATTCTGAAAAGCGGACTGACCATAGGCGTCGCCAACATACTGACGCTGACCGCGCTCGGCCTTCTGCGGCAGTCGCCGGTGAGCTTTACGGATGTGCTCGGCATTGCCTCGCTGGCTCTTATGAGCGGCTTGTTCGCTTCGGCGCTGGCGTCAATGCTGCTGCCGGCGCTTGAAGCCGCTTTTAGCGTAACTACGGATGTTCGCCTGCTGGAACTGTCCAACCTTAACGCTCCCATTTTGCGGCGTCTGGCGGTTGAGGCGCCGGGGACGTATCACCACAGTCTTATGCTGGCGACGCTCGCCGAAGCCGCGGCCGAAGCCATCGGCGCCAACCCTCTGGTTGTGCGTGTCGCCGCGTATTATCACGACATAGGCAAACTGGTCAAACCTGAATATTTCGTGGAAAACCAGAGCTATGGCGGCAACAAACACGAAGAACTTTCGCCGAACATGAGTTGCCTTATTATTTCCAATCACATCAAGGAGGGGCTGCACCTGGCAAAAATGACCGGACTGCCTCCGCGCATCAGCGATATGATTCCCCAGCATCACGGAACGCGCATTATGACCTTTTTCTATAAAAAGGCTCTCGACGCCGCCAAGGGCGACAAAAGCAAGATCGTAGAGGCGGATTTCCGTTATCCGGGTCCTCGTCCGCAGAGCCGTGAAGCCGCGATCCTGATGCTGGCGGACTCCGTTGAGGCGGCGTCCAGAACGCTGGGCGAAGCGCCCGTACCGGCGCAGATTGAGGGAATGATAGACCGTGTCGTTGACTCCATTGTCGCCGACGGGCAGCTGGACGAATGCGACATCGCCCTGCGGGACGTCAGGCGCGCGAAAAACAGTTTCTTTAAAATTATTGCGGGTTCCCTCCATCATCGCATAGACTATCCGGGGTATGATTTTAAAAACAAAAAAGAAAATTCCGGCGGCGGCCGCGATTCAGATATTGAACCGTCAGCGGCGCGTCAGGGTTGATTCCTCCGCGGTTAAAATTTTCTGCGCCGCGCTGGCGGAATCCCTGAGTATTTCTAACCGGGAATTTTCGGTTATTTTCGTCGGCGAGACGGCGATTCGCCGCCTGAACGACAAATGGCGAAAAAAAGACCATGCCACCGACGTATTAAGCTTCGCTTACGGCGGCGAGATCGTCGATGGACTGCCGTTTCTTGGTGAAATCGTTATCGCTCCGGAAATCGCCGCGAGCCGGGCGGCGGAATACGGCGTGTCGCCGGAACGTGAAATGCGAAAGCTGATCGTTCACGGAACGCTGCATCTGCTGGGATATGATCACGAGACAGACAACGGAGAAATGGACGCAACGCAGAACCGGCTGATGCGCAGACGTTTTTTTACGGACGGCCCCGAATTAATCCGGCTGAAAAAAGACCTATGACCGTTTTACAAAATGTCGAACTCATCGCGGCGGCAGCGGCTCTGGTATTTCTCATGTTTTTTTCAATCATCGAGAGCGCAATCGACCAGTCAAATTTTCTGACGTTGCGCATGATGGCGGAAAAGCCGGAGGATCGCTCATCGCGGCTGCTTTCCGTCGTGCTTGAAAACAAAAATCGTATTTTACTGCCGCTCTATTTCGGAATCCAGATGACGACGCTGGTCGTCATAGTTTTAATTTCGCATCTCTGTATGCACCTGTTGCCGGATTACGGCCTCGCGGCCGCTTTTGGCGTCAATATCCTGATCGTGATCCTGCTGCGTCAGTTTCTGCCGCACCTTTTGACGCAGGCCGATCCCGAACTCAAACTTGCAAATCTGCTGGCGGCGTTTCGACCTGTTCATTTGATTCTGTGGCCAATCGTATCGCCGTTTGACAAGGTATTGAATTGGCGCAGCACGAGGCTGGAACTGGAAAACGGCGGCGACGCTTCTGAAGACGACGAAGCGACGGAAGAGGAAATACAGGCATATCTTCAAGCCGGCGAGGACGAGGGCATTCTGGAAGAAGAAGATACAAAGCGGATTCAATCAGTGGTGGAATTCGGAAACACGCTGGTGCGGGAAGTCATGACGCCGCGCACGAAGATAGTGGCGTGCGACGAAAAAACGACACTTTCCGAACTGCGCGACCTGATGGTGAAACGGCGGCACTCACGTATTCCCATATATCGCGGCGACATAGATCATATTGTCGGAATCGCTCACATTCGCCGCCTGCTGGCGCAGTACGTAAATGGAAAAGAAAATGATCCAATTACGGGAATCATACGGCCTGTAATATCCGTTCCGGAGACAAAGCCTGTGGCCAAACTCCTTGAAGAGTTGCAGGAACGCGGAGACTATACCGCCATTGTCATCGACGAATTCGGCGGAGTAGCCGGACTCGTTACAATTGAAGACCTGGTCGAGGAAATTGTCGGCGAGATATGGGACGAGGATGAAGCTCGTGTGCGTCAGGTCACAAAAGAGGAAGAAGGCGTTTTTGTGGTGCGCGGGAGCGCGGAAATATCAAGCATTGAGGGCCT
>JAIRVC010000226.1 GCA_031254095.1 Acidobacteriota bacterium | reverse complement strand
ACTTTTTCCAAGTCGCCGTACTGAGCCAGCAGGGTTCCCGCCTTCGCGGCGTCGGTCGCTTCACTGATCGGCTTCGCCGAAGCGACAGACCCAAACGAGAGCAGCATCGCCGCGGCCAAAGTAATGGCCAGCAGCTTCTTTAGGTTTCTCATGGGGCTATGTACTTCCTTAAAATTCGGGGGTCAGGGCGTTTGCGGCGGGAATGCTTAGCGGGGCGGGGTTTGGCGGGTTTTTGGGGTTGGCTTCCGCTTTGCGCGGAAGTGTGCTATAATTGAGTCGGAAATCACCCCTTGCAATAGGGGAAGTTTTCCTAAAACATGGTAAGGAGATCTCAGTGATGGATCTATATTACACCCTGAAGGTGGCGGGGCTGGAGCGGAGGCTTCCGGTTTGCAGGATCACGGATGATCTGAGCATCGCCGCGTTCGTGCTGTTCGGGGACGTGGAAATGACGGTGGCCGCCGCCACGCATCTGTTGAAGGCCGCGCCGGAGCACGATATCCTGATCACCGCCGAGGCTAAGGGAATCCCGCTCGTGCATGAAATGGCGCGCCAAGGCGGCGGGACTAACTACATCATCGCCCGCAAGGTCGTCAAGCTCTACATGAAGGAGGTATTCTCCGTCGAGCTGCGGTCGATCACTACCGCCGAGAAGCAGAATCTCTATATCGACGCCGCCGAGGCCAGGCGCATGAAGGGGAAGCGCGTACTGATCGTGGACGACGTCATCAGCACGGGCGAGTCCCTGCGCGCGGTGGAAAAGCTCGTGAAGAAGGCCGGGGGCGTCATTGTCGGCACGATGGCCGTGCTGGCCGAGGGGGACGCGAAATACCGCGGCGACATCACCTATCTGGAGCATCTTCCCCTAATGAATCCGGACGGGACGCCGAAGGAATAATGTATTTTCTGGTGTGCGGGCAGATCTCAATGCACTTCCCGCATAGCGAGATATCGGCGCCGAACCCCGCCAGGGACTGCTTGCGCGCGGCTGTCCGGCACAGCTCCGCATCATAGAACTCTTCCCGGGGTATGCCCGCGCTCCATTCGCGTCCCAGCACGGCATGGCCGGGGCAGGCTTCGGCGCAGGCCGTACAGCTTCCGCACCGGGAGCCGTCTACCGGCCTTGCCGTTTTCAGCGGGGCGTCGGTCAGTATCGAGGATATCCGCACGGCGGAGCCGTATTCCCGCGTGACCAGCAGTGCGCATTTCCCGATCCACCCCAGCCCGGCGCGCGTAGCCACGGTCTTGTGTGGCAGCAGGGTTTCGGCGTCTTGCCCGGCGTTCGCGCCGCGCCTGACGACCTCGCGCGTCTGCGGTATGGCTTGATAGCCGAGGGCTTTCAACGCGTCGGCCCCCAGCGTGACCAGCATGTCCAGCTTCTCATTGAGTCGGTCGTAATGCTCGCGGTATTCCGCCGTCGGGCCGTTCGCGATGCGCCGGATCACGTCTCCGGGATACACGACGGCCACGGCCACGCCGACCGGCATCCCGGCGCGCTCACCGGGCGGCAGGGCGCTGAGATCGCCGAATCCCACCAGCGCCGCGCCGTGGCAGAGCAGCTCGTCACGCATAAAACCGGAAATGTCGTTCATCGTCCTGGCTTCCCTTCGTGTGTAGGCTCGGGGCTTATGTGCATTATAGTCTTTGGCGGCAGGGTTGGCAAGGCGGCGTCTGTTTTTGTGTGCGCGTTTCACCCCAGCGCCACATCCAGCGCCATCATCACAGAAAAGCCAAGCAGAACGCCGAGGGAGGCGATGACTTTGTTGTCTTTGAAGGACTCGGGGATCAGCTCCGAGCAGACGACGGCGATCATGGCTCCGGCGGAAAAGGACAGGATATATGGCAGGGCGCTGCGCATGGTCATCGTGAACAGGACCCCCAGAACGCCGGCTACGGGTTCCACGGCACCGGACGCCTGCCCGGCGAGGAAGCTCTTGAAGCGCGAGCAGCCGTCCCGGCGCAGCGGCATGGCCACGCATACGCCTTCCGGGAAATTTTGAAGCCCCACGCCCAGCGCGAGCAGCGACGCGCCCGCGGCCGACGCGCCTTCAACGCCCAGGGCCGCGCCGCCGAACGCCACGCCGATGGCGAGGCCTTCCGGTATGTTGTGGAGCGTCACGGCCAGCGACAGGATGATCGAGCGCTTGGCCGCCGTTCCCCTGGACCGGATCGCGGCGGCTTTTGACAGCGCGATATCGGAGCCGATGATCATCAGGCCGCCCAGCAGGAAGCCCGCGGTCGGCGCGGCCCAGGCGCTGCCGCCCAGCTCGGCGGACAGCTCGACGGCCGGCTCCAGCAGCGACCAGAAGGACGCCGCAATCATCACGCCCGCGGCAAAGCCCATCATCAGATCCAACGCCTTCTGGTTCATTTCCTTGAAAAAGAACACCAGCCCCGCGCCGAGCATCGTCACAAAATAAGTAAAGAGGGTAGCCAGCAGCGCCTGAGCGGCGGGGCTGAGCGAAAAGAACCAAGCCATCGGTACATCGCTCCCGCATCCATAGTCACGTATCCATAGGTATGCGGACGCATGAAACTTTGTTTCATGCGTCCTAATTGAGAATTGAGAGAGAATCATGTCGGGCGATGCTTTCCATTTAATTCCTGTCGAATATGAAAAGCCTGTGGAAAGCTGAGTGGGCGCCGCTGGTTTCTTTTTTTAATAAATTTTCAAAAAGCGCTTGACATATGAAAAAATAACATCTATAATATAACCATAGTTATATTACGTTCGTTATTTCTGAAAGGAGGTTATCTCGTGCCGCCAAAACAGAGCTATACAAGGGAAAGGATTCTGCAAGCCGCCGAAACAATTATGAAGCGAGACGGCTTTGAAATCGTCAACGCGCGCAGCTTGGCCAAAGAGCTTGGCTGTTCCACTCAACCGATTTATAGTGTGTTCAAAAAAATGGAAGATCTCAAGACAGAACTGTACACGGTGGTGGTCAATCAATTTATGGAAACCGTAAACGCGAAAAAGGAGGAGGAGGATTTTCTGAATTACGCGACAAGAGTATTCATCATGACCGCAAAGAATGACAGCCATTTATTCCGTTTCATTTATAACTCGCACAATTTTGACGGAAAAAATCTGCATGAGCTTTTGTCCGAATACGAAACAAACCGGCTAATATGCGAAAGGCTGACAAAAGATTATTCCCTTTCGGAGAAACAGGGGCAGACGGCATGGTGGAAAATCTGGTTTGTCGTTTACGGAATTTCAACGATGCTTGCCACAAACAAATTGAGCATTTCAGATGCAGAGGTCTTTAGCTTGGTACAATCAACAATCAGCGATATCATTAAAAATGGAGAGTGATGACTGTATGACTGTGTCAAACACTAAACATAAAATGGGCAAGGGGAGAAAGATCATATTGATTGTTCTGTTGGCGGTTGCCTTTATCATCGCAGGCACGATCCTGTTTAGGGTCATATACCGCGAGGCTTTGCGCTCCAAGCACGCAATCAAAACGCCGAACGGCATCGACTTAATGGAAACGGTGCGGATCGGAGATATTCAACAGGCACTGTACTTCAGAGGACAGAACACCGATAACCCAGTAATCCTTTATCTGCATGGCTGGCCGGCGGCCACAGAAATGCAATTTTTACACGGCTTTCAATACGAATGGGAACATGATTTTACGGTGGTCCATTGGGATCAGCGGCAAGCGGGTAAAACATTCCTTGCCAATAACCCGGATGAAGTGGGAGCGGTGACTTTTGAGAGATTATTAGAGGACGCTTGGGAGGTCACGCAGTATATCCAAAACAAGCTGGGAAAAGAAAAAATCATTCTATTAGGTCACTCAGGCGGTACGATCTTGGGGACGGCTTTGGTACAGTCGCACCCGCAAGCCTTTTCCGCGTACATAGGCGTAGGACAGGTCACGAATTACATGGAAAACGACCGCATTGGCTATAACCTGGTGTTGGAAAAAGCCAGAGAAGCCGGCCATACAAAAGATATTGCCGAATTGGAATCATTGGGTTCGTATTTGACAGATCCCTATGACGCAAGCGTTTTCACACGAATGGGACAGGTGCGCCGGTATCAGGACAAATACGGCGTCGGAACGGGCGTTGACATGAATGTGATGCTTTTAGCCCTCAGTTCGCCATACTACAGTTTTCGTGAAACGCTTGTCCTGTTCGGCAATGTATGGGAATATCAAATTGAATTGTTCCGATACGCATATACCGAATACGATGCCGAAAGCCTCGGGACGGAATACGCAATGCCTGTCTTTTACGTGCAGGGAGAAAATGATTTTTTAACCACGCAAGGAATATCGTTTATAGATAAAATAGAAGCGCCTGACAAGCGGTTGTTTTACATACCAGAAGCCGGACATATGACGATGATGAATCATCCCAAAGAGTTTGCGCGGGTGTTGCTCGAAGAAATCGCGCCGCTGATACCGTGATGATCTACCACTCCGTTGCACCGAACCATAAAAACGGACAATAGACAAGAAGCCCCCCCGTCATTGCGGACTCGATCCGCAATCTCGTGCCTTACATCATGCCTGTGAGATTGCGGGTCAAGCCCGCAATGACGGAGGACCCGGGGCAACGATGTTCACGGCTTGAGTGGTGAGCACAAAAGGAAATTCATTGATAACATGACATCCCGTTGTCATATTTTTGTGATATACTATCTCTGAGGTGAGCTTATGCAAATCAACCGGCTTTTCGAGATCGTATACCTTTTGATGGATAGAAAACGAGTAACCGCCAATGAATTGGCTTCGCATTTTGAGGTTTCCAAGCGTACCATTTTGCGGGACGTCGACGCGCTGACAATGGCGGGGATACCGATATACACGACACAAGGCAAAGGCGGCGGAATCTTTATTCAGGATCATTTTGTACTCAATAAAACCCTTATTTCAGAAGACGAGCAAAAGCAGATTTTATTCTCCTTGCAGAGTATGTCCGCGACAGAGTTTATGGAAACTAAACAGGTGCTTGGCAGATTGCGAAGCCTCTTTGCCGGCCCCGGAAAAGACTGGATTGAAGTTGATTTTTCCCGTTGGGGGCATAGCGCGGCAGACAACACAAAATTTGAAATGCTGAAACATGCCATCCTGAACGAGTTTGCCGTGTCGTTCGATTATCTAAGCGCATACGGCGAATCCAAGGGGCGTGAAGTATATCCCCTCAAATTGTCATTCAAGTCGAAAGCATGGTATCTACAGTCATTTTGTTTGAGTGAAAATGATTACAGAGTATTCAAATTTAATCGTATGAGCAATATGATAGTTTTAGATACGTCGTTTCATGGCGGTGATTACGAAGTTCCAACCATCGAGCCGGCGGAAGATCCCTCATCGCTTAACCTGATCGATGTTAAAATCTTCGTTTCGTCACACGCGAAATATCGAATTTATGATGAGTTTGCCGAAAGCGATATCACGGTCAACGAGGATGGTTCCTTTACGCTGCGTATGACGCAAGGGCAGTGGATATACGACTATATTCTCTCCTATGGTACTGCGGTTGAAGTGCTGGAGCCGCAGTATATCCGTGATGAACTGCTGATTCGCATCGAAAAAATAAAACATAAATATTGGCTCAAAACATGACGCTCTGTTGTCACCTTATGTGTGTTATGCTATGGGTACGGCGCGAATCAACAGATAAAACTTGTTGAAAATTTAGAAGCGCCAAGAAGGAGATCTTACCATGCAGGAAAAGTTTTGCGAAAGCTGCGGTATGCCGATGGGGGAAACCGCCGACATGTACGGGACAGAGGCAAACGGAAGCAAAAGCGCGGATTACTGCAAATACTGTTATGACAACGGCGCATTTACCAATCCGAATAGCACGCTGGAAGAAATGATCGAATCGGTTACCGCTATCATGGTAAAAGATTACGGATTTTCATTGGAGGATGCTAAAGAACAATGCAATGGGGGCATTCCCAATCTCAAGCGTTGGAAGACGGCATAGCCATTGGAATTGCGATGATAACGGCGCGCGTAACCGCGGGACGTAGAGGACGCCGTCCTCTACATCGGACTTCTTGCAAAACCGCGATTCCCTGTAGGGGATGGCGTCCTCGACATCCCGTTTGGCAGGTTTGTCATCACTCTGGACGGGCGACGGTCATGTGACCGCCGCCCGTTATTTCTTTGCCCGTTTTATGCGTCATATGCCCTTCTAATCGCGTTTTTTGCGGATTGTATAATTTCCTCTATGATAATCAATTCAGCTTTGGAGCAATCCGCAACGAGCATTGCGATATTGCCCGATACAACCGCTCTGCTTTCTTGATTATCAACTGAATAGCATAACAATA
>JAIRVC010000053.1 GCA_031254095.1 Acidobacteriota bacterium | reverse complement strand
GATTGAGGCGAGGCTCGATCTGGTCAAAGATCTGGCGCGGAAATATGTTTCCGTTCTGCTTGCGAACGAAGATGAGGCGCGGAGTTATACGGGCGCGTCCGATGAACTGGAGGCGCTTGAAATCATGGCGCGGGAGGTTGACTGCGCCGTGGTGAAAGTCGGAAAGCGCGGCAGCTATATCAGCCTCAATAACGAAATCACGAAAATCGAACCTTTTGGATCCGGCGTGGCGCTTGACACCACTGGCGCGGGCGACCTTTGGGCATCCGGCTTCCTTTACGGCCTGATAAACGGCAAACCTGCCGCGGATTGCGGCCGTATTGCTTCGCTGTGCGGCTATGAAGTCTGTCAGGTCGAAGGCGCGCACATTCCGGAAGACGGCTGGCGGCGCATCAGGGAAGCGGCCGCCGGCCGCTGATTGCCAACGGTTTTGAGGTTTCCTTGAAACATGAGGGCAACCCTAACCCTGGATTGTCAATCCATTCCAGCGCGCAAGGATAATTTCGGCGGCGCGGCGGCAGTCGCCGTCCGGCCTGTCGCGCAAACGGTCGAGGAATTGCGCGGCTTCCTCGCGCGCGATTTCCAGCGCCCGTATATCCCGGACAATGTCGGCGTACCTGAACGCGGGCAGGCCCGACTGGCGCGTCCCGAAAATTTCTCCCGGCCCGCGCAGTTCCAGATCGGCCTGGGCAATTTTGAACCCGTCGTTGGTTTCACACATGATTTCCATGCGCCGCCGCACTTCCGGGCTTGCGCCTGCGTTTCCGATCAGAAGGCAGTGCGACTGCGCGCCGCCGCGTCCGACGCGCCCGCGCAACTGATGAAGCTGCGCAAGGCCGAATCTCTCGGCGTGCTCAATAACCATAAGCGTTGCGTTGGGAACATCCACGCCAACTTCGATAACGGTGGTGGCGACCAGAATCTGAATGTCGCCGGCGGCAAAAGCCCGCATGGTTTCCTCTTTTTCAACGCTTTTCATGCGGCCGTGAAGCAAGCCGACCCTGCAGTCGGGAAAAACATTGTTTTTGAGGTGCTCGGCCATGTCAACCGCCGCCCGCAGGTCTGATTTTTCCGACTCCTCCACCAGCGGATAAACAATGTAAACCTGCCGTCCGCTATCCGCCGTATGCCGTATGGCATGATATGCTTTTTCCCGCTCTTTTTCGGAGAACCACGCGGTCTCTATCGGTTTGCGCCCCGGCGGGAGCTGGTTTATCACGGAAACATCCAGATCGCCGTAGAGCGTCAGGGCGAGCGAGCGCGGAATCGGCGTCGCCGTCATCACCAGTATGTCCGGATTGTTTCCTTTTTCCCGCAGAAGGCCGCGCTGTACGACGCCGAACCTGTGCTGCTCGTCGATTACGACAAGTCCGAGATTGCCGAACTCAACCGATTCCTCCACAAGAGCGTGCGTGCCGATGATAATTCTGGTTTCGCCGCCGCGGATTCTTTCGCGGACAAGTTTTTTCTCCTTTGCCTTCAAACTTCCTTTCAACAGGTCGATGCTATATCCTATTGGCGAGAAAAGCCGTTTGAAGTAAAAATAATGCTGTTCCGCCAGAATTTCCGTGGGCGCCATAATCGCCGCCTGGCAGCCGTTTTCAACCGCTATGACCGCCGCCTGGGCAGCCACAATGGTTTTGCCCGATCCGACGTCTCCCTGCAGCAGGCGGCTCATCGGATACCGCGAGCATTGATCGTCGGCGATTTCCTTCAAAGCGCGTTTCTGCGCCTCGGTCGGATGAAACGGCAGAATTTTTTTGATGGCCGTGCGTATGTTTTCGCTGATTGCGATCCGCCGGGTTTTTTCATGACGGACGCGGCGCTTGCGCGACATCTGAATCGCGACCTGGAACTGAAACAGTTCTTCAAAAATAAACCGTTTGTGCGCCCGGGAAATTCCAGCGTTATACAGGCGCAGTTCCTTTTCTCTTTCAGCTTCGGCCGTAGCGCAGAGTACGGGAAAATGAATCAGCCGCATCGCTTCAATTTTCGACGGCAGCCGGAATTTGCGGACGAGATATGCCGGAAGCGCGTCCGGCATTTCCGACGGCGCGTGTGAAAGCGTCAGGTATAAAATCTGCCGCAGCGTTCGTGTCCGCAGATCGCCCAGCTTACGGTAGACCGGAACGATCCGCCCTGAATGGAGCGACATGTCGTCGCCGTCTTCCAGGATTTCGCATTCCGGATTCATTAAAACCAGCGCGCCGCCTGAATAAGAATCCTGCCTGACCTGGCCGAAAAGCGCCAGCCGCGTTCCGACCGTATAAAGGCGGCGCAGGTACGGCTGGTTGAAAAATTTCACAAGTATGCTTCCGGGTTCGTCCCGCACACGCATTTCAAAAATGGAAAACCCGCGGCGCGGTCCGTCCGTACCGGCGACGCCTGATACGCGGCCGCGAATCAAAACCCATTCTTCCGCCCGCAGGGACGCGATGGAGCGGAAACGGCTGCGGTCTTCATAGCGGAAAGGAAGATGCTCCAAAAGGCCGCCGATGGTGCGAATGCCGTGAGCGGCGAGCATTTCCGAACGCTTGGGGCCGATGCTTTTAAGAAATTGTACGGGCGCTTCGAGGTCAACAGGTTTCATAGGAAATATTAAAAACTTCACATAGCGAACATATGATTAGCATATCACATAAAAAATCATGGCGAACGGCCATTTCGGGGCGCATCCTTCCGACGCGAATTGTGTAGCTTGAACGCTTCGATATCTGTTATCATTTGTTGCATTTACTCTGAATTTGGAACATTGGAATCGTTTAAGAAGCGTAAAAAAACAAAGGAGGCTGCTTTATGGCTCAATCCATAAAAGCTGAAAATAAAAGTAAATCCGTTTTAAGGCGCGACTTTCTGACGGGCGGCGCAGCTCTCGCCGCGGGCGCGCTGGCGTCCGCTGCCGGAGGCGCGGTTGTCGCGGAAGCCGCCCAGGAAAAAGCCGCGTCGTCAACTGGGTATCTTGTTTACGACAGCCGTCTGTGTTTCGGCTGCCAGAGCTGCATGTACGCCTGTTCACTGACGCATGAAGGCGTCGCCAATCCTTCGCTGTCGCGGATACAGATTGTCCGTGACGCGCCGGGATTTACCAAATATCCCAATGATGTGATCGTGTCCGTGTGCCGCCATTGCGTTACGCCAATCTGCGTCCAGAGTTGTCCCGTCGGCGCCTGTCGTGTGGACGCCGCCAACGGAAATATCCGCCGGATTGACGAAGCGAAATGTATCGGCTGTCAGATGTGCATGAACTCCTGCCCGCAGCGTCCGCGCCGCATAATATGGAATCCGGCGAAAAGAAAATCGACCAAGTGCGATTTGTGCGTCGATGCGCCGTACTGGAGCGAGAAAGGCGGGCCGGAAGGCAAACAGGCGTGCGTTGAGAGCTGCGCGGCGAGAGCCCTCAAGCTCGTAAGAGAGACTCCTTCACAAAAGGACGTCTCCGGATACGATGTTAATCTTGCGCCGCCGCCAAAACCAAAAATGGCGCCGACGCAAAAACCGGCGGCAAAGGGAGGAGCGTAGAACATGGCTGATGGATACGCGGGAAAAATTTTACGAATAGATCTGAATAAAAAAGAAACAACCATTATCGACACCGCGAAAT
>JAIRVC010000213.1 GCA_031254095.1 Acidobacteriota bacterium | reverse complement strand
TTCATGCCGTCCCTGCCGATTTTGCCCCACATCGCCAGATAAGAGCGAAGCTTTCCGTCTCTGGCGAGGCGAGCGTACAGAATATTGCCGACGGCAATGTCGGGCCCTTCCAGCATTGCCCTGACGAGAATGATTATCGCGACCGGAATAACCATTCTTGTCGGGTCGGACACAAATGCGGGAAGTATGAATATGACGACCCAGCATGTCGCGCCGCCGATGCTTCCTATAATGATCCATGGCCAATACTTCGATTTCTTGAACGAAAACCGGTCTATCATTGCGCCGCTTACCGGGCCTACCACCCAGCCGAGCGCCTGACCCATGGCTTCCACAAAGCCGGCAACCCCTATCGGGAATATGTAAACCAGCGTCATCAGGTTGTTAAGGTACGTAGAAAAGAACGATTGCATAACCCCGTGCGCCAACTGCTGCATCGGGTAAATCAACTTGTCGCGATTATCCCGCCTTTTGTCTTCGGGCGACAACTCATTTGCGGTTTCAACATTTTGCACTGTCAGCATCTCCCCGGGAAATCCCTCTCGCGGCATTCATACACGGTCGCTTCGTCCATGATTCTCCCCTGAAATGACATTAAGGTTTCGCTATTGTATCGTTGTCCCGGTAAAAAATGTAAACAAATATATGGCAGAGCCGCCTCACGGCGGCCAGTGGTCAGTGGTTAGTGATCAGTGGTCAGAAAAACAGCAAATGCCGGACGGGGGCGTTTCATATAGATTCTGTTATAATCGCTATTTCTTAAAAAGGAAGACGTGTTATGGATTTTGAAAAGATTAACAGTCTTGCCGCGCCTCTTTGCGGCGAGTCCATGCGGGCGGCGAGGGCAAAATGGGACGGCGTGGCCAAACCGCTCGGAAGCCTGGGAAGGTTTGAAGAAATAGTGACGCGAATCGCGGGGATTTTTGGAACTCCCGATGTGCGTATTGATAAAAAAGGGGTGCTGGTTCTGTGTGGCGACAATGGCGTTCTGGCGCGGGGCGTGGCGATGACTCCCGGAGAAGTAACGGCCATTATGGCGGAATTCATAGCGGATGGGCGTTCATCGGTCTGCCGCATGGCTGAAATAGCCGGGGCGGATGTCATGGCCGTCGATATGGGCATGTTTCGCCGCGTAAACGCGGAAAGGCTTTTAGACCGCCGCGTAGCCGACGGAACAAATGATTTTACAGGCGGCCCGGCAATGACCCGCGAGCAGGCTTTGCAGGCGATAAGTACAGGCGTCGAGCTTGTTAAAAGCCGCGCGGAACAGGGCTATAAAATCCTTGCCACGGGCGAAATGGGCATCGGCAATACGACCACTTCCAGCGCCATTACGGCGGTTTTACTCGGCCTTGACCCGCGGGATGTGACGGGACGCGGGGTAGGGCTTTCCGACGAGGGGCTTGCGCGTAAAATATCGGCTGTGGAAAAAGCCATTCTTGTCAATTCTCCAGATAAAAACAACGCCCTAGACGTATTGCAAAAACTTGGCGGTTTTGACATAGCGGGGCTTGCGGGCGTATTTATCGGCGGCGTCGTTTGCCGTATTCCAATTGTCATCGACGGTTTTATCAGCTCCGTAAGCGCGCTTTTAGCGGCAAAACTCTGTTCTCGCGTCGCCGATTTTATTATTCCAAGCCATGTTTCTGCGGAACCGGCGGGAGGCGCGGTTCTAAACGCCCTGAGACTGGAGCCTTTCATAACGGCCGGTATGCGCCTCGGCGAAGGAACGGGCGCGGTATGCATGTTTCCGCTCCTTGACATGGCGCTTTCGGTATATCACACAGCCTGTACCTACGCCGATATTGAGGAGAAATCCTAACGCGGGGGCAGTCTCGCACGACCACCCGCTTCCTGAAAGGAAACAAATGAAGCTGCTCCGATCGCTTGGAATCGCGATATCCGCTTATTCGGTTATTCCGGTTCCGCGTTTTGACTGGTCGCGGGAAAACATGCGGTTTTCCCTCTGCTTTTTACCTGTCGTGGGAGCGATAGCGGGACTGTCGCTGTTTTTATGGCGGCTTTTTTGCGGCCGTATGGACATAGGAAATGTTTTATTCGCCGCCGGCGCGACGCTGATCCCATTACTGCTTACAGGCGGTATACACATGGATGGCTATTGCGACTGCGTGGACGCTATTTCATCGCGCCGCGACAGAAAAAAAATGCTGGAGATATTAAAAGACCCTCACGCAGGCGCGTTCGCCGTCATATGGTGCGCGGCTTACCTGCTTGCGGTTTTCGGCCTGTATTCCGAGCTTTGGCGCGCCGCGCTGATTTGCGCCGCCTCTTGCGGCTTTGTTCTGTCAAGAGCGCTCGCGGCGCTTTCAGCCGTATTGACGCAAAGCGCCGCAAGCGAGGGCTTCCTTGTTTCATTTACCAGTGGCGCGCATAAAAAAGCCGTCGTTATTTCGATGGGCGCAACGGCTCTGCTTGCCTCGGCGGCCATGATCGCTTCAAGCCCGCTTGCGGGCTCGGCGGGCGTTTTGTTTGCGGCCGCGTCTTTCTTTTTGTATCGGAACATGGCCATCAGGAAATTCGGCGGCGTTACCGGCGACACCACGGGATATTTCATACAGATATGCGAACTTGCGATACTCGCGGGCATTTTTTCAGGGAGTTTGATAAAGGGTTTTTAGAGGTTCCACATGAAGATTATTTTAGTGCGGCACGGCAAAACACAAGGCAATCTTGAAAAGCGATATATAGGTAAAACCAACGAACCGCTTTGCGCGGACGGCGTAGAGCAGGCCGCGGCGCTTTTTAAAATGGGAATTCCGCCGCGCCCGGACAAGCTGATTTCGAGCCCTTATCTGCGCTGCACGCAAACGGCTGAAATACTGTATCCCGATATGGCGCATGAAATCTGCGACGATCTCAGGGAATGCGATTTCGGCACATTTGAAGGCAAAACACACGACGAGCTTCTAAATA
>JAIRVC010000315.1 GCA_031254095.1 Acidobacteriota bacterium | reverse complement strand
AAAACAACAGCGGCAAAACGCCAACCCGGAATATGCCGTTTATCACGACTTGCTGAATATCATCCTGTATACCACAAGGAAAAATGCTGAAGATTTTCAACAGGGAATCAAGATGACGCTTATATCGTATGCCACCGCGATCATGGCGAAAGAAGGCACACGCGCTCCCAACTGCGAACCCCTCGAAAATGCCTTGAAAGCAATGGAAATGAGAGAAAAAGATCCCGCCGCCGCAGACTTTTCAAAGATTCCGGACAAGTAAGGGCGCGCCTTCATTCTGACCGATACCCGACACGCAAACATAACCAAAAGGTTGCAAAAA
The DNA here is from genome assembly GCA_031254095.1 of Acidobacteriota bacterium. GTDB lineage: Bacteria > Acidobacteriota > UBA6911 > UBA6911 > UBA6911 > UBA6911. The sequence continues at coordinate 2,486 of JAIRVC010000315.1, read as the reverse complement.
GGAAACGCCGATTAATCGAAATCCGCCGTCAGGTGCGGGAACATGGCGATGCTTCGCCTTAATATTCCCTGTGTGTACGCTATCAGGATGCCGAAGTTGGTAAATGGCGCGCCCTGCGCGGCGGACTCCCTCTCGCGGTATTTCATCTCACGTTCGTTCAGCATACACGCGCCGCAGTGGACGACGAGCCTGTAGGGCGATAAATCACCGGGAAATTCGCCGCCCGAAGTAAAGTCGAATTCCGGGTTCCTGCCCGTAAATTGCCGTATCCATCGCGGCAGCTTCACCGTGCCGATGTCGTCGCACTGACGATGGTGCGTACAGCCTTCGGCTATCAGTATCCTGTCGCCGTCGGAAATCCTTTTTAGTTCCAGTACGCCTTTCACCGCCGCGTCCAGGTTCCCTTTGCGCCGCGCCATTAATATGGAAAAACTTGTGAGCGGGATATCCGGCGGCGTGTCCGCCGCCGCCTTCGCGAACGCCTGACTGTCCGTTATAACCATACGCGGGCGCTTTCCAAGCGAATCCAGCGTCTCGCGGAGTTTATGCTCTCTCACGACAACGGCGGCGGCATCGGCTTCGATAATGTCGCGGATGGTCTGCTGCTGAGGCAGGATGAGGCGGCCTTTAGGCGCGGCCTTGTCTATCGGGACGACCAGAACGACGAGATCGGAAGGATTAAGCATGTCGGCGACTATGCGGAGTTTTTCGTCTCCCGTTTTCACGAGGCGGGCTATGCGTTCCTTTAGCTCGAATATGTTTTCTCCGGTTGCGGCGCTGACGCGCATTTCATCCGGAACAGCCCCGGCCGCGCGATGCGGATCCCGCGAGTCAAGGAGATCGCATTTATTGTAAACGGTTATATGAGGCACGCCCATTTTTTCAAAGAGAGCCGTCAGTTCGTCGTCGTCGCTGTTTTTTCCGGAGTACGCGTCAACGACCAGTATCGCGATGTCCGTCTGCCTGAGCACCTGACGCGTCTTTTCAACGCGCTTCTCTCCGAGTTCGCCCGCGTCGTCGATTCCTGGCGTGTCGATCAAAAGGACGGGACCAAGCGGCAGCAGTTCCATCGCCTTGCGCACGGGGTCGGTTGTTGTGCCAGCCACATCCGATACCACCGCCGCCTGCTGTCCGGTGATCGCGTTCATCAGGCTGGATTTGCCTGCGTTCCGCCTGCCGAATATTCCTATATGTACGCGTTCCGATGACGGGGTGTCGTTGAGTCCCATTGTTGTCGCCTCCTTATGCCGCAATTAAAGGTAGCATACGCCAACCGCCTTATCTGTCGCCGTTATCGGGAACACATCGTTTGCCATACAAACGACGCAGCCCTCGCCCCGCTTCATATCGGGGATTTTATCGAGCTGCCTGAACGCGGTTATATCGTCCTTGTCGCAGTTGATGCGCTTTTTGGTCTCGACCGGATAGAGGACGCCGTTGCGCCAGAATCCTGAATAATACGCGCAAAACGGGACAAGGTATTCGCCTTCGGCAAACACATGTACGCGGCAGCGGCGCAAGCGCTCCGCGTCCAGATTTGTCGAATCCATGAAAGCCATGCCTGAGATCGTAAACATGTTGCGCTGAAACCATGCAATGGCCGCGTCAAAGTTCATCGTCTCGCCGGCATCGCCGCCGGAGTCCGCCGGAGTATTTTCGCCGGCCTCGAATACTTCCCACTTGTTCAGCACAAAATCGCGATCCCTTCGCACGATTTCAAGCGGATCGGGCGTGCAGCAGCAATCGCCGCCGTCGCTTCTTAATACTGAAATTTCCCCGTTTCGCTTCCGCAGAAAGGCCGCGCAGAAACAGCAAAGCGGATGTCCCGTGCTGACGGGCGCAAGATCGCTCTTTCGGATCGCCCCGTTTGTCCGCCGCCCGATTTCTTCCATGACCGCAAACATCGTAACGCGCTCGTTGAAATCTCCGGTTTCGCCGCGACTGTCCGGACGCCTGCCGAAAAAGCTCGCGGGCTGAAAATGCACGCCTTTCACTACGTGCAGATTGTCAAGCATAAACCCGATAATTTCGCCGACGGAAGAAAGGTTGACGCTTTTCAGTATCGTGGGTACGAGCGTCACTGGCAGTTTCGCCGACGCGCAGTTCGCGACCGCCGCTTTTTTTGCCGCGAACAGGGGGGCGCCTCGCAGCTTTTTGTAAACCGCGTCGTCCGTCCCGTCGAATTGCAGAAAAACCGTTGACAGTCCGGCGATTTTCAGCGCCTTTGCATATTCGGCGCTTTCCGCCAGTCTGCGGCCGTTTGTGTTCAACTGAATATATTCGAAACCCTTTTCCGCGCAGAGCCTGATGATCTCCGGCAGATCCGGGCGCATCGTCGGTTCGCCGCCCGAAATCTGTATGTTGAACTTGCGCTCCTCGCCGAGTCCGATAAGGCGATCTAGCCAGCGGGAGATTTCAGAAAGAGGCGGATCCGCGCTTGCGGCGCAAGGCGCGTCTTTTGCGTCGGCGAAGCAGTAAGGACAGCG
>JAIRVC010000287.1 GCA_031254095.1 Acidobacteriota bacterium | reverse complement strand
ATAACCAGCCTGCGCAGCCGCAGTAAAAGCACAAACAATGGCGCTATGACCATGCCGGTAATCATGATTGCAAGGATAAGCGTCGCCGTGTTTGCAAGCCTGGAAACAGCTTGTGTATTCATCGCGCAAACCATTACTCCGGTCTGGCGTCCACGGTAATCATTGAGCGGGAATGCGGCAACAGTCATGCTGGCGTGATCTGCGGCAAAAAACCCTTCCCTCCCTTTTTTCAACAATTCCGCGGTTATCAATGCTTCAACGGAGCTGTCTTTTGCCTCTACTACTCTTATGAAATCTCCTTTAGCCGGGTATTTTTCCCGATCCCGCAATTCAATCGAAAAATCAAGATGTTCTTTATTTGCATACAGGGAAATAAAAAATTTACCTGTATCATTCACGGTCTCCAATATTGGATTGAACTCCTGCAAAACTTCGGCGGAGCCAATCTGTCTGCCCTCCGGCGTTGTAACCGGAACTACGCCGCGTATAGCGAACCCGCCGCTGCCCGGTTCCAGACCCATGACGATTTTACCGGTCCTGTTCACATCCATGACTGTAGGCCGGAACGAACTAATGTCATCCGAAATATCGACCCATTTGCCGTCAATCATTGTCTGTTTTTCACGCCACAGACGAGCCAAACTAAGCCCGTTGGGCAGGTGAAAATGCAATTGGAGCTTGTATCCGGTTATTTCACTATGACTATCCAGCATGGGAGCAAGTTCTCTGCGCAGGAATTCACGAGCCTTCTGAGACTGAGGCGAATATGGGTCGTCGATATCCCCGCTGAGCGCTATGTCATATGCTTCCATTACGGCCGGCAGGCGTACAAATACGGAAGCCTCGCTCACGGCTTTTCGGCTTCCGACTTCTATCTCCTTGTTTATCATCTGTAATCGATTTTCAATGACGTCGTTGACATAATGCTTGCGCATATCGGCAAATGACGAATTGATCACGATGAAGCTGATCAGGCCCAGACAAATTACAATGATTATTTGTGGAATCGCAAGCTTCCGTAAAACTTTCATTTCCGGCGAAACCTTCTTCCTTTCTGCCTGCTGTGATTACTTTTTTTGGCAATAACAATGAGTATATTCAACAATGCTTTAAGGAAACGCTGATTAATTGCCTGAGCGGGCGAATTGCCAAATTGTTTACGGCTGTGCGGTGCTCGTAACCTCAACATATCGTGATATATGCCTCGGTTCCTGCGCTCCGTGCGCCTCGCACTTCATCCCGCGCAGGCAATTAATCAGTGTTTCCTTACATCTTGCTTCATTGAGCGCGCCGTAAAATCCTGGTTTTAGCCATCGGGGGCGGCGGTAATCGAATTCATTCTACATTACAAAAATCAGCTGCGCAATTTAGGGAAGCGCTGATCAAACAGGGAATTTCCCTTATGTGCATTCATGTTGCCGGTGAAGTTCGGCAAGCGCCTGAACAAACGGGCGCGCGTGAAGGAAAAAGCGCCTAAAGCCGGAACACAGCCAGTTCACTCCCGGCTCGCCGTCCTCGCTTAGCAAAACGCGGTCTTTCGGGCAGCCGCCGTTACACATGTCGAGAACCGGACAGTTGCGGCATTTTACGGGAAGCCGCTGGAACTTTGCCTGCCCAAAATTTTTCTGTCCGGCGGAATTCAGCATTTCCGTGAGCGTTGACGTTCGGATATTTCCCAGAAGGTATTCAGGCCGCACGAAATGATCGCACGAATAAAGGTTGCCCCGGCTGTCGAGAGTTGGAACGCCGCCGCAGGTTTTGCGCAGAACGCAATGAGCTTTTTCAACGCCAAAGGCCGCGCGGGCGGTTTCTTCGAAAAGCTGAATCTGAATGACGCCAACGTCGCGGTCGCGCCACATATCAAATATCGTACATAGAAATTCTCCCCAGTCTTCGCCGGAAACCGTGCGTTCGCCGACCGTACCGTCAGGCATGATTTCGACCAGCGGCAGAAACGTCAGCCAGCGAATATCCAGAGAGCGGAAAAATTCGTAAACCTCCTTCGGCTCCTGCGCGTTTCCGGCATGGACGACGCACAGGCATTCTACCGTTACGCCGTATTTTTTCAGGCGCGCGAGGCTTTCCAAAACGCGGCGATGCGTCGGCTCTCCGGCGGCGGTTAAGCGGTAACAGTCGTGACAGCGTTCAGTCCCGTCCAGACTGAGCCCGACAATGAACTGTTCTCCGGCAAAAAATTCGCACCATTTGTCGTCGAGCAAAAGGCCGTTTGTCTGGATGCCGTTGAGAACGCGGCGGCCCGGCGGGCAGTATTTTTTCTGAAGGCTTACGATTTTGCGGAATCCGTCAAGACCGTAAAGAGCGGGTTCGCCGCCGTGCCAGGAAAAGCCGATGGTCTGATCGCGCGAGGCTTCGATATGCCGCCGGATATAAATCTCCAGAAGATCGTCCGGCAGGCCGGTTTCGCCGGGTATGCCATACGGCAGGTAATAGCAGTAGCGGCAGCGCATATTGCAGTTCCCGCCGGCGATTTTTACCAGCACCTGAAAATTGTCCATGTACGGCATTGTATGCGGCGGCGTGCCGCGCCGCAATACGAAACTCCCACGGAGCGGGCCGACATTGATCCTTGCTTTAGTTTACACGGCGCTCTCAAGCCGGTTAAAGCCAAACACATGGCGAGCGTCACAAATCCGGAAAAAGCAGCGGTATTAGTGCG
>JAIRVC010000259.1 GCA_031254095.1 Acidobacteriota bacterium | reverse complement strand
GTCGTGCTGCACCGGGGGCGCATATCCGAAATGAAGACCGGCGAAGGAAAAACGCTTGTCGCCACCCTGCCTGCTTATCTGAACGCGCTGGAAAATAAGGGCGTACACGTCGTCACGGTCAACGACTACCTTGCCGGACGCGACGCCGAATGGATGGGGCGCCTCTACCGCAAGCTTGGATTGACGGTCGGCTGCATCCAGCATCCGCTTACAGACGCGGAGCGAAAAATCGCTTACGCCGCCGACATTACCTACGGCACAAACAACGAGTTTGGATTCGACTACCTGCGCGACAACATGAAGTACGACATATCGGACTGCGTACACAGGGATTACCACTACGCCATCGTGGACGAGGTTGACTCCATTCTGATCGACGAAGCGCGGACGCCGCTTATTATTTCAGGGCCGACGGATGAATCAACAGACAAGTATTACAAGGTGGATCGTCTCGTTCCGAAACTCCGGCGCGACATTGATTTTCAGATCGACGAAAAAGCCCGGACCGTGAACCTGACGGAGGAAGGCGTCGAAAAAACCGAAAAGATGCTCGCCGTGGGCAATCTCTACGAGCCGCAAAACATGGACTGGGTGCAGCACACCTACCAGGCGCTCAAGGCACACCATCTTTTTAAGCGCGACGTTGATTATATGGTCAAGGACGGAGAGGTGGTCATCGTCGATGAATTTACCGGCCGGCTTATGCCGGGCCGCCGTTACAGCGACGGATTGCACCAGGCGCTTGAAGCGAAAGAAAACGTCAAAATCGAGCGGGAAAACCAGACGCTCGCCACCGTCACCTTCCAAAACTATTTTCGCATGTACAAAAAGCTGGCCGGCATGACCGGAACCGCGGAAACCGAAGCGGCGGAGTTCTATAAAATTTACAAACTGGAAGTAAACGTCATTCCGACCAACCGGTCGCTGATCCGCACCGAGTTCCCGGATGTCATTTACAGAACCGAGCGCGAAAAATACGCCGCGGCGGTCGAGGAAATCGAGGAGCTTTACGAAAAAGGCCGCCCGGTACTGGTCGGCACCACTTCCATCGAAAAGTCCGAGAAACTGAGCGCCCTTCTCAAGCGCGCCGGCGTGCCGCACGTTGTTCTGAACGCCAAATATCACGCTAAAGAAGCGGAGATCGTCGCGCAGGCCGGACGCAAAAAGGCCATCACCATCGCCACCAACATGGCCGGGCGCGGCACGGATATTCTGCTGGGCGGCAATCCCGAATTTCTTACGCTGCAGACGCTGCGCGAAAAAGGGCTGGATCCCGAGACTGCGCCTCCGGAGGAATTGCGGGAGATCGAGCGGCGCTGGATCGACTTCTGTTCCAAAGAGCGCGAAGAAGTTGTCTCTCTCGGCGGCCTGCACATTTTAGGCACGGAACGCCATGAAGCCCGCCGTATCGACAACCAGTTGCGGGGGCGCGCCGGACGGCAGGGCGATCCCGGAACATCGCGTTTCTACCTGTCGCTGGAAGACGACCTGATGCGCATCTTCGCCAGCGACCGCATCTCCAGCATTATGCAAACCCTGGGGATGGAGGAAGGGGTTCCGATTGAAAGCAAGCTTGTCACGCGACAGATTGAACGCGCGCAGAAGCAGGTTGAGGCGCGAAATTTTGAAATCCGCAAGCATCTGCTGGAATACGACGATGTAATGAATAAGCAAAGGGAAGCCATTTACGCCATCCGGCGCGAACTGCTCGAAGGAACGGATCAGAAAGAGTATATCCGGGAACTGTCCAACGACATCACCACGGATATGCTGGATCAATTCGCGTCGCGGGAAAAATCGCCCGACACCTGGGACATTGAAGGGCTGCGCGTCGGCGCCGGACACCAGTTCGGCATCGACATCAATCAGCTCGGCATCGACTTCGGTACGGTCAGCTATCCGGAATTGGCGGAAAAGCTCCTTGATACCGTGCGCGACAGATACGAGGAAAAAGAACAGCGCCTCAGCGCGGAATATATGCGTTTTCAGGAGCGTATAATCATGCTGCAAATGCTGGACGCGCAGTGGAAAGACCATCTCTGGGCGCTGGATCATCTGAAAGAAGGAATCGGGCTGCGCGGATACGGTCAGCGCGATCCGCTCATGGAGTACAAAAAAGAGAGTTTCGAAATGTTCGAGTCTCTCCGGTCGAGAATCGAGGAAGAAACGATACGTTTTCTTTATCTGTTCGAGCCGGTCCGCCGGGAAGAACAGGAAGCGAGAGAACGCGCGAGGGAAGAAGCCCGGCGCAAGGCGCAGAGAGAGCAGAACCTTGTTTATCAGGGCGCGGGCGAATCCGCGGGCGGAGCGGTTTCAGCCGCGACCGTGAAACGTGAATATGCCAAGGTAGGCAGGAACGATCCCTGCCCCTGCGGTAGCGGGAAAAAATACAAGAAATGCCACGGAGCGTAATGTTTGCCGGGTCAGTATAAGACAGGAGGAATACCATGGTGCGCAATTTTGACAACATAAGAGAAGCCCTTACTTTCGACGATGTTTTGCTGGAGCCGGCCAAAAGCGACGTACTGCCGTCGGAAACGGTGATATCCTCCAGATTTACCAGAAATATCCAGCTGAATATTCCGCTCGTCAGCGCGGCCATGGATACCGTTACCGATTCGCGCATGGCTATTGCCATGGCGCAGCAGGGAGGCATCGGCATCATTCATAAGAACATGACCATTTCCGAGCAGGCGGAGGAAATCGACCGCGTCAAACGCTCCGAAAGCGGGATGATTGTCAACCCTATCACCATGTCTCCTGATCAGAAGATTCAAGAAGCGATGGAAGTGATGCAGCGCTACAAGATATCCGGACTCCCCATTACCTCCAACGGAAAGCTGGTAGGCATTTTGACCAACCGTGATTTGCGCTTTTCGACACGCAAAAATGTAAAAATTTCCGAATTGATGACAAAGGAAAACATCATAACGGTTCCGATAGGGACAACGCTGGAGGAAGCCGAAAGCATCCTGCACAAACATCGCGTGGAAAAACTTCCGGTTGTCGATAAACAGAACCGCCTCAAGGGGCTGATTACCGTCAAGGATATACAGAAAAAAATCGCGTATCCCAACGCCTGCAAGGACAAACTGGGACGCCTGCGCGTTGGGGCGGGAATAGGCGCGACCGGCGATTTTCTTGAACGGGCGGCGGCGATGGTAAAATCCGGCGTGGATGTGCTGGTTATTGATACGGCGCACGGCCACTCCACGCGGGTTCTTGACGCGGCCAAGGAGGTCAAGCAGAAATTTCCGGAGATCGACCTTATTGCGGGCAATATCGCCACGGAAGAAGCGACCTCGGCGCTTGTCAAATCGGGCGTGGACGCCGTCAAGGTGGGCATCGGGCCGGGTTCAATCTGTACGACGCGCATTGTAAGCG
>JAIRVC010000186.1 GCA_031254095.1 Acidobacteriota bacterium | reverse complement strand
TTTTGAGCTTGAATCTGACGGCGCCGATTGAAATACCAGCGCCCGCGATGCCTGTAGATGAATCGCGTTCCGACCCCGGCGCTTTCCTGTCGAATCCGCTTGCGGAATTGAAACTGGTTGAGCCCATTCCAGAACCTTCCGGCGTTTTAAGCCTGAACCTGACGGCGCCGATTGAAATACCCGCGCCTGCGTCGCCTGTAGATGAACCGCGTTCCGACCCCGGCGCGTTTCTGCCGAATCCGCTTGCGGAATTGAAACTGGTTGAGCCGATTCCTGAGCCTTCCGTGGAAATTCCGGCGGTTGCGTCCGAATCTGAATGGGAACGGATCGTTGAAAGCGCGGCTGTAAATTCCACGGGCGAATCAGGCGAATCGGAATCCGAACAACCCGGTTTGGACACTCCGCCGCAGTCGCCGTCTAATGCGGAAGAAGAAAAACTGCACGCGGCCGCTAAACGGTTCGCCAAACTGCTGGTTTACGAAATCAGGTTTTACAATGAGGACGCCGTCACCGAAGGCCGTAAAAATCGCGATTTATATCATCGGCTCCAGAGAGATATGAACCGGAGCCGTGAAATGTATGAAAAACGCGTCGCGCCGTCGGTAGCATTCACGATTGATTATCTACACGAAGAATTTGTGCGGACCCTCGGCAATGGCGACGCCGGCGCGTTTGGCGACGGCTACCCCGGCCCAGTTGTCGGGCGGATAACCAGGATGGCAAGGTTTTGAATTTGAAAAAATTTACACGGATATTTTTTGAGACCGGCAAAAGCCGGGCTGTTTGCAAGGGCGCCGCGCCGTTTTTTTGGCGCGCCTGTTTTCTTTTTGTTTTTCTGTTTCTTATTTTGCCGTCTTTGCGGGGCCGGAGCGCGCCAGCCCCGCTGCCGGATGTTTTGCGCGAGTGGCGCGCCGTTGCCGGCACGCACGCGGGAATGCTTGACGCCCTGAAAATGAGCATCGAACATTACGACGGCAAGCGTTACGCGGACACCCTGGCCGCTCTCGCGGGCGTCAGGGACGCGGAGAAATCGTTGTTCGGCGATTATGTATTGCTTTATCGCGCCAAAGCCGGCATGGAGTTAAAGCGGCATTCCGCGGCTCTTGAGCATTTCCGCCTTCTGGAGAAACATTTTCCCGATTCCCCGCACCTGCGCGAAGCGGTTATGGGACAATGCCGGGCGCTGCTGGAGATGAACGAATCCGGGCCGGTAAAATCGCTGCTGAAAAAATACGGGCAATACACAGGCGCCGAACCCATGTACTACAACGCCAGGGCGCTGCATCTCGAAGGAAATAAAGAGGAGGCTCTCGCGCTTTATCTGCAGGTTTACTCAAAATACCCTTCGTCGTCATTCTCGTCTCCGTCATACCAGCATATTCTGAAGCTGTCTCCCAATGCCTTCGACGGCGCGCGCAATTATCTCATCCGGCTCGAACGCGCGGAAAATCGCATCCGTGAAAGAAATTACTCCGCCGCCAACACCCTGCTTACCGCGCTCGGAGAGGTTTCGGCGCCGGACGGCAAAACCGCGCAGCGGCGCAATCTGTTGCGCGCCGAGGCGGAATTTAACCTTAACCGCACGTCGGCGGCAGTTGCCATTCTGGAAAAATTCAAGACGGACGATCCGGACATGCACGCCAGAGCGCTGTATCTTGAAGGAGCGAGCCGCCGCCGCCTGAAACAGGAAACGGCTTTTGTCGCGCTGCGCGACAGGGCGCTGAAACTTTATCCCCGGTCTTCAGACACCGAGGAACTTTGTTATTCAGTCGCTACTTATTACGATGTTAATTATGAACAGCGCAAGGCGAGCGACGCTTATAAAGTTCTCGTACAGGCGTTTCCAAAGGGAAGGCACGCGGAAAGAGCGCAATGGAAAGTGGCGCTGACCGCCTGGTTTGAAGGAAATTACCCGATTGCGGCGAGCGAATTCCGGGATTACATAATCTCCAACCCGGATCCGGTGGACGCCGGTTCAGGCATATACTGGCTGGGGCGCTGTTACGCGAAAATCGGCGCCGTGGAAGAAGCGCGCTATCTCTACCGGCGGGCGCGGGCGCTTATCGGAGACGGCTATTATGGATTGCGCGCCCGTGAAGCGGAAGAAGATTTGAAAAGCGTTAAAAGCAGCGCGGGAAGCGCTGTTTTTCCCATCGGCTTTTCGGAAATTCAGAAGCTGTGCGACGGCATTCAGCTTCCCGATGTGGAAGCGATCGCGAATCCTGACGCCGCCGGAATGGAAATTCTGCGCAGAGCCGAACATCTTGCCGCAGCCAGGCTGGAAAGTTTCGCCATAGCGGAACTGCGCCGCGGCGCCGAGCAATATCCGCAAAACCGCCGGGCGTTTAATTACGTTATGGCTAAAATCTCCGCCGGCAGGGAAAACTTCTATGAAGCGATTTCGACCTTGCGGAGAGTTTTTTTGAATTACAACAGCCTTGGGTGGAACGACCTGCCGGAAGAAACCTGGGATTTATTTTACCCGACCCTCTATGGCGACATCGTAGCGAAACACGCGAAAAATGCCGGTCTTGATCTGCCATTGATCCTGGGCCTTATCCGTCAGGAATCGGCGTTTAATGCGAGAGCCCGTTCAAGCGCGAATGCCCGCGGGCTGATGCAGCTTCTTCCCGGCACCGCGCGGGAAACGGCGGCAAGCGCCAAAATGACGCGAGCGCAGGCGGAAAACCTTTACAATCCGGAGATCAACATCAGGCTGGGAACGGCGTATTTCAACTCCATGCTCAGGCAGCACGGCCGCGTCGAACTGGCGCTTGGGGCTTACAACGCCGGCGGCTCGCGCATCAAACGCTGGGTAAGTGAATTCGGCGACGACGACATGGCCGGGTTTGTCGAACAGATCCCGTTTGCTGAAACGCGCAATTATGTCAAAACTGTTCTCGGCAACGCCGAGCACTACCGGCGGTTGCTCAAAGCCCGCAACGAATCTCCGTAAAACATCGTTTTCCAATGAAAATGCGTCCGTTTTGAAGGAAACAGTTATGGGAACCTACCGCAAAGAACTGACCTACCACACCAAAACCCGCCGCGCCTATATAAACATAACGCGTGATGTCGAAGCCGCGCTTGCCGAAAGCGGAATCCGCGAGGGTTTATGCCTGGTCAACGCTATGCACATAACGGCAAGCGTTTTTATCAATGACAACGAAAGCGGCCTGCACCACGATTTTGAGCGCTGGCTGGAAAAACTCGCGCCGGAAAAACCGTATGACCAGTATGATCACAATGGATATGAGGATAACGCCGACGCTCATTTGAAGCGTTCCGTGATGGGGCGCGAAGTCGTCGTTGCCGTTACAGATGGCAAACTCGACTTCGGAACCTGGGAGCAGATATTCTATGGCGAATTCGACGGTATGCGCGACAAGCGGGTGCTGGTGAAGATAATTGGGGCGAGCGAATAAGCGCCGGCCAGCGGCGAATAGGTATCTCCACTATTTCCACACAATTATCAAAAGGGTCGCACAATAAGCATTATCATAGGTTGAATAGAAACGAACCGGAACGAAAATGCAGCCTTATCCGTCCTGTCTGTCTACCTTTACCTATAACTTCATTTTAAAAAGTTACCCCAAAGATGGTTCAAAGCGGATTTTTCTGACCACTGGTCACTAACCGCTGACCACTGGCCGCCGTGAGGCGGCTATCGTCTACGCTGGAGCATAAAGCCAAACTCAAGAGCAATCATTTCTAATTCTAAAAGTAATTGCTTAACAAATCCAAAAGTAAATACTCGATAATCTCAAAAGTTCAGGGTATGCTGTGTCAAGGTGATGAGATGAAAAACAAGTATTTGCCAAGAATTGCCGACGCGAAACTGGCGTTAGCGTTACAAGCAATGGGCGCCGTTTTGATAGAGGGGCCGAAGTGGTGCGGAAAAACCAGCACCGCGGAACACATCGCAAAAAGTGTCCTCTATATGCAAGACCCCGATACATTTGCTGAAAACATGCTGAAAGCCAGGACGAAGCCCTCTCTCCTGCTTGAAGGCGAAACACCCCGCCTGCTCGATGAGTGGCAGGTTGCGCCTGTGCTTTGGAACGCCGTGCGGTTTGCGGTGGATAAGCGGCAGGAGACAGGGCAATTCATTTTGACCGGTTCCGTTGTTCCGGTGCGCACGGATGATATGCACTCCGGAACAGGGCGGATATCCAGAATGAAAATGCGGACGATGTCGCTGTTTGAAAGTGGCGAATCGACCGGGGAAATCTCGCTTAAGGATCTATTCGATGGTAAAACAGATATGAATGGAAAATCACTGGTTCCTCTTGA
>JAIRVC010000176.1 GCA_031254095.1 Acidobacteriota bacterium | reverse complement strand
GGAGTTCCGTTCCGTCGAACCGATCCAGCTTGCGGAAGGTCTGAACGTTATTTGCGCCCATGCGACGGTTCGTTGTACAGCGTGTATGACAATGGAACTGCTGGCCAGGGAAACGCTCGACGAATCATTCAAAGACGCCGTCGATGCCGGGAAAATCGTGTTCCGCGGCATCAACTACGAACGCCCTGAAGTAAGTGAATTTTGTAGCGAATACAAAGTGGCGACGGCATCCATCGTTCTGGTTTTGGTTCAGGATGGAAAGGCTGTCGCCGGAGTAAATCTGGCGAACGAAGCATGGAAGCTCCATACCGATGCGTCAGCCTTCAAAGGAATGCTGAAGGAACAAATAGAATCCATAATTCAAGGAAAAGTTCTTGAAATTGACGGTTCACCCGACGAAATCATTTTCGATGATGATGAACTGTTTTTTTAATCAATTTAGGCACTGCCGTGAAATTAACTTTACAATATTCCGCCAGTGCCTTAAAGGAATTGCCATGTATCGAAAGTTAGTTGTTGCTTGTTTTCTCTGTGCTCTGGCCTTGATGCCTCTTTCGCTTCAAGCGGAAGAAAAGAAAGACTACAACGAAAACCCCCTGTACTATCTGACCGATGCGGAACTCGACAAATTTCTTGGCGTTAGCGAAAAGACCGTTGCGCCGAAGGAATACGTCCGGTTAATTTACTTCCACCGCGTTCCCGGCTGAGCTACCTGCCAGTTGATGTCAAAGTACATCTACGAAACGGTCGTTGATCGTTTTGCCGACGATTTAAAGAACAAACAGGTTGTGTTGAGATATGGGAATTTGGATGATCCGAAAGATGACGGCTACGCGATTGCGAAGAGATTAAATATCAACTCTCCGACCCTTGTACTGTTTCAAATAAATGACGGGAAAGCCGTGAAAGCGAAGCCCGCCGATAAAATGTGGACGCTCGCCGCCGAGGAAGTCAAGTTCAAGGATTACGTCGAGCAGGAAATCAAATCCTATAAAGCGGCACAAAAATGACGACTCCGGAATGGTGGCTCGCTCTTGGCGGCGTTGCGTTGCTGGGCTTGCAAACTTCGATCAGTCCTTGTCCGCTGGCAACGAACATAGCGGCAATGTCGTACATCGCGCGAAGCGTGAGTAAATCCCGCGACGTATTGCTTTCCGGTCTGCTTTACACTCTTGGCCGGACGGTATTCTATGTTTTATTGGCGACACTGATCCTGTCTGCAATGCTGTGGAGCGGCGAGACAATGACGCGGTTTTTGCAAACGAAAATTCATGGCTACCTCGGCCCGGCGCTGATTTTAATCGGCATGACGTTGCTCGGAATGATTTCGTTCAACACCGGCGGCGTTCAGGGAGAGAGGATGCAAAAAATGGTGGATAGCCTCGGTTTGTGGAGCGCCTTTCCGCTCGGAGCGATTTTTGCAATGGCGTTTTGTCCAACTTCGGCGGCAACGTTTTTGGCAACTATTGCGTTATCGTCACAATTTCAATCGAATGTGCTGTTTCCAACTGCGTTCGGCATGGGAACAGCGGTTCCAGTGTTGATTTTCGCCGGTATCATTGCCCTGAACGCACGCTTGCTCGGCAAAGCGTTTTCTGTGATGAGCCGTATCGACTGGTGGACGCGCGCAATTACGGGTACGGTGTTCATTGCTATCGGTATCTGGTTTTCTTCCCGGTACGTTTATGATCTGTTTTGAAGCGGGAGGTGATTGTAGACGGTGTGGGATTGCGTTGAACTGTGCTTTGGTGCGCCTGGCAGGACTTGAACCTGCGGCCCACAGTTTAGGAAACTGTTGCTCTATCCAACTGAGCTACAGGCGCACGTAAAACAGGGCGTGTTATACCACAGAGCGCGTAATTTCGCCACTCGTAAAAGAAACATTGGGTGCGCGCTAAAAAACGCTTTTCAACCCATAACTTCATTCCGGAAGTTGCCTCGAAGATGGTTAACGGCAATCTTTTTCTAATCACTGGCCACTAGCCGCTAGCCACTGGCCGCCGCAAGGCGGCCTGCCTACCCCCGCAGTTTCTTTATGGCGGCGTGGATGTTGGCGAAAAGACTGCCGATCAGATGTTCGGGCACGGCAGAAAACGCTATGCGAATCAGGCCGACCAGCACAATTACGCCGGTGCTGTAATTTTCGATCAATTCCCTGCGCAAGGTTTCCGGATCAACGCCAACCGGCTTCACGCACATAAAATAACCGGAATTGAACGGCATGACTTCAAAGCTTTCCGCGTATTCCGGATGCTCCTTGAACACTTTGCGCATCTCGACGACGCGCGCTTTCAGCGTTTCATATTTCCGCTTTTTCTGCTCCGCGTACTCTGGCGAAGTGTAGGCTTTGAGCAGCAGCGTCTGCGACAGACAAGGCGCGTTTGAAATCGTGCCTCGTACCGCGCCCGCCGCCTTATCCGCAAGCGCTTTTAGTTGAGATGCGTCCGCGCCCTTGAAGCCGAAAGTAATAAATCCGACGCGGCAGCCCCAGACGTAATCTTCCTTGGTCGCGCCGTCGAGTTTTACGCCGAGAACATTTGGATGCAGATCCGCAAGGCCGGTGAATAGCGATTCCCGCGCGATCCCCTCTTCGTACACCAGGCCGAAATAAGCGTCGTCCAGCACCACGACGATCCTGTTTCCGGCTTCCGCCGCTTTTTTAATTTCAACAAGAAGGGCATGAGCTTCCGCCTCGGTTGGGGTGTAGCCGGTCGGATTGTTCGGAAAGTTCAGAAGCACAAACTTTTTCCCCGGCTTTCCCTCGTTAAGCGCGCGGGCAAACGCGGTTATGTCGAATCCGCCGTTTATGAACGTATTGTAGAACTTCAAACTCGCGCCGTATGTTTCGCAGAAAACCAGCTCGTAATTGTCCCAGTAAAGATCGGGCAGGATCACTTGGTCGCCGGGATCAATGAACATATATCCGGCTACCGAAAGCCCGTGGGTTAGAGCCGCCGTTACAACAGGCGAGCTGAATGTTTTTCCCGCAAGCCCCGGATTTTTTATAGCAAGCAGTTTGCCCCATTCGTCGCGCAGTTTCTGCAGGCCGAAGCTGGGCGCGTAAAGAAACGCTTCCGAATGAATGTTCACCAGCGATTCCATGCATTCGAGCGTCAGCGGCGAACCGTCGTTTTCAAACGCCGTGCCGATTGTCGCGTTGATCGTCGCGTTCTTAGCCTCGGCGGTTTGCCCGAGAATTCCCTTGTAAGGAAAATAAATCGCCTTGCCGCGCTCGGAAAGCATATCCAGTATTTGCGGCGCGCCCGCCTGTAAATCACGATTCATCGCTTCCGCGAGAGGATTGCAGGATTTCATACATTAACATTCTCCATAAGGAAACACTGATTAATTGTCTGCGCGGGATGAAGCA
>JAIRVC010000155.1 GCA_031254095.1 Acidobacteriota bacterium | reverse complement strand
AAAAAAGATGAAGAAATTTATGTGGACATTCGGAAAAAGAATGAAATTAACATCTACCACAACGGCGGGAGCATTTTAAAGATTGATAAAAAATTTAACAACGCAGAAATTAACTATGCCTATCTGCCCGCAGGAAAAACCGACGACACTTATGCCAAGTGTAAAATAAACGAAAATGAAATTGTGTTGGCAGAAAAAATAACAATTGATTTAAACAATTTTAGCCGTGATAAAATAAGTAAAATTAAGAAAATAATAAAAAATTACTATCCAAACGAAAGCGAAAAAGGCATTCAAGGAGCTTATGCTACACATTGGAAAAAACCTGAATCAAAAGAAAGTAATGGCTTTTTTATCGATACAGAATTTGCATTCCCAGATGAAAAATCACGTATTGATTTGATTTTTCTAAATTACAAAGATACAAAGCAACCTAAACTCTATTTTGTTGAATTAAAAACAAAAGGTGATAACAGGCTGTTTGACATTGACATTAAATCAGACACTGAACCTATTAACAAACAGTTGGAAAAATATTGCAAATTGATCGAGGATAACAAAGTCGATCTGGTGCGATATTACAAGACCCTCTACAAAATCAAAAAAGAGCTAAAATTAATGCCCGAAGACGCCAGAAATATTGATATTGAAAACCTAACAATCGAATCAAAACTGATTTTTCTTATAGGTGACGCTACAAATGCTTTTATAAAAAAACATGCGACAGAGTTGAACGAAAAAGTTAAAAAATATGCCTGCATGGCAATTTATCGTGGCATCGACTCAAAGCATTTAAATTTTGATAAAAAAGGAATAAAGGCCGTTTATAAATTTTAGCAAGATAGGACAACTATGGTTAAACTAACAATCCACGAGGGCGCAGACAACATCGGCATGCGCGTTCTTGAGGTAAGCGAGTGAGCGCGAGACTTCTGTTTGACGTCGGGATACCGCTTGAGGCAATAGATAGGGATGAGCTTAAAATAGAAGAATCATTGCCGTCCAAAAAAATCTTGCGCCTGCTGGCAACCGGTAAAACGGTGCTTCGTCTCCGAAAAGTTAAATAGAGGCGAACCGGAACGGAAATGCAGTTTACCCGCCCTATCGTTAGTGTCTCCTAGCCCAGGACTTTTTGCAGTTCGCGGCCGGTGTGCGATTCCGGATTTACAGCGACATCTTCCGGCGTTCCCGCGCAGACAACGCGCCCGCCCGCGTCGCCTCCCTCTGGCCCCAGATCTATAATCCAGTCCGCGGTTTTGATGACGTCAAGATTATGCTCTATCACCACGAGAGAATTGCCTGCGGCGATAAGCCTGTCAAAGGCCGCGAGCAATTTGCGTATATCGTCAAAATGCAGCCCCGTGGTGGGTTCGTCAAAAACAAAAAGGGTGTTTTTAGCGCCCGCCTGCGCGATGAAGGCGGCCAGCTTGATACGCTGCGCCTCGCCGCCGGAAAGCGATGTCGCGGATTGACCGAGGCGCAGATAACCGAGGCCGATTTCATCAAGAATGCGCAGTTTGCGGATTAGCGCCGAGCGTCCCGCGAAAAAATCAATCGCTTCGGCGACTGTCAGATCCAGCGTTTCGGCGATGTTTTTTGATTTGTAAAGCACTTCGAGAACCGAACTTTTGAACCTCCGGCCGCCGCAGTCTTCGCACGTCAATTCCACATCGGCGAGAAACTGCATTTCCACCGTAACCACGCCGTTTCCCTGGCAGGCCGGGCCGCGTCCGGCTTCCATGTTAAAGGAAAAATGTCCCGGCCCGAAATTGCGGCTTGCCGCGCCGCGCGTTTCGGCAAACACGCGGCGTATATCGTCAAAAGCCTTGATATAAGTCGCGGGATTGGAGCGGGGCGTGCGCCCGATAGGCGACTGATCCACAAGAATTACGTCGTTGAGCCGGCCGACACATTCCATGCCGTCAAGACCGCCGGGAAGTTCGCGCCGCCCTTCTATCGCAAGCTTTACGGCGGGGCAAAGGACTTCATGCACCAGCGTCGATTTTCCGCTACCCGAAACTCCGGTAACGCAGGCAAAACGGTCGAGCGGAATCTCAATGTCCGGAATTTTTAAATTATGCTTGCGCACGCCGGTCAGCCTTATTTTTCGTTCCGCGGGTCTGCGCCGGAAAACCGGAACAGGAATCTTCATCTCGCCGGCGAGGTATTTCCGGGTAAGCGAATCTGAATCGCGCAGCAGGGACTCAAGGCTCCCCTCGAAAACCACGCGGCCGCCGTTCTCTCCCGCGCGCGGGCCGATGTCTATGATGTAATCGGCGGCGCGGATGATCTCCGGATCGTGTTCCACCACCAGAACCGTATTGCCAAGATCGCGCAGGTTTCCGAGTATCGCCGCCAGATGCCGGCTGTCGCGCGGATGAAGTCCTATAGACGGTTCGTCAAGAACGTATAAAGCCCCGACCAGATTTGAACCGAGCGAAGTCGCGAGCTGGATGCGCTGCGATTCGCCGCCGGAAAGGGTGGAAGAAAGCCGGTCAAGCGAAAGATAATCAAGCCCGACGCGGATCAGCAAATCCAGCCGCCGGCGAATCTCGTCGAGGAGTTTTTCGGCAATTGCCGCCCGCTGCGGATCCAATTTGAGCCCCTCGAAGAAACGCGCCGCCCCGGCGACGGTCATTCCGCCGATTTCCGCGATTGATCTGTCGCCGACGCGCACGGAGCGCGCCTCCGCGCGCAGCCGTTCTCCGCCGCATTTCAGGCAGGGCGCGTAACCGCGATACCTGCTTATGAATATCCGCACATACATCTTGTATTTCTTGTTTTCGAGATATTCGAAAAAGCCCATGATGCCGGGAAAACGCCCCTTGCCTCGCGTGATTACTTCCCGCGCCGCTTCCGGCAGCATATTCCACGGCATATTGTCCGGAATACCCTCCGCGGCGGCAAAGCGAAGCAGTATATTTTGCATATTGCGAAAACGCGGCGTAGTCCATGGATGAATCGCCCCATCCGCCAGGCTTTTGGACGGGTTCGGAATCACGCGGTTAAGATCCAGCGTCATGGTGTTGCCGAATCCCTGGCACTCCGGGCACGCGCCGAACGGATTATTGAAGGAGAAAAGCCGCGGTTCAGGCGCCTGGCAGGCAATATTACAGGCCGGACATTCAAAGGCTTCGCTGAACACGCATAGAACGCCATTTCCACAACGCCGGAGGCGCGCGCCGGGATGCTTCTCTTTGAGAAGACGCATAAGCTCGTCCGGTTCGTCGGAGAGCAGAAAAATCTCCAGTTTTCCACCGGAATCCCGGCTTGCGATTTCAAGCGAATCGGTCAGCCGCTTACGCATATCGCCGCGCACCGTAAGGCGATCCACTATAACGCGGACTTCCGCGGCGGCGCCCCATTCGTCTTTTGACTGTTTCAGCGTTTCCACGGCGGCGTCAAGTTCGGCGGCGGCGTCTCCGATCAAAAGACGCATCACGCCCTGACGCCGGAGTTCAGGCA
>JAIRVC010000093.1 GCA_031254095.1 Acidobacteriota bacterium | reverse complement strand
TTAACTCTTTCCCTGGTCGGAAGAACAACGGGCAGAAAATCCGTGTATCTTTTCTCAAGGAACAGTGTGTGGAGGTTTTCCTCCGTGTCCGGATAGGTCTCGGGCCCGACATCCATCTTCTTTTCGCTCATATCCAGCTCCGCTGGAGTCAGCGGAGAGGTCAGCTTGGCGATCGTTTCCTTCATCATTGGCTGCCCGGTAAGCGCGTTATTGCCTTCAATAATCCGTTTTCTGATCTGTTCTTTCGTTAAGCCCCAGACGGTACCGCGCAAAAATTGCGTCCGTATGCCGGGCGTACCGTAGGTGAGGGCGACCTGATCCGCCTGTTCCTTGAAATCAGGGATAAGGAAACCCATCGCGGGTTTTTTCAATTCGGATTCTACATCAATACTGAGGCGAACCGCCTCAGGCGCGCAAACGCTTCAATGACCGAGGCCAAAGAAAACAGCGTCGGCCTTTTCCTTAATTTCGTCCTTCAGATTCGCGGGCATGTTGCTCATGCCCATGCTTTTAATTTCAATATTAACTTTGGGGTGATTGTCCCTGAACCATTCCGCCATGACTTCCATGAACTCACGGCTGTTTGGAAATCCCGTACTCACAAGGAAAATGGTTTTACCGTCAACAGTGTCCAGGCGGGGCGCCATAGGTTTCATCTTAATCGGCGGCGGCGTGCCCATTGGATTGTATACGGTAATTTTTGCCGCTTGCGCGTAGCCTTGAGCGGCCGCGATGCCGCAGAAAAGGCTGGCGCATAAAGCCGCAATTACTGTCATACGCAATTTCATACTTGATCCTCCACTGTACTTAAATTCAACTTTTGATATCATCCGATACTAAAGTTTAATGAAGCAAAATTGCAACAAAAATCGGGCGCATGGCATAAAAATCCATAAAGGGAGCATCAATATGGAATACAGAAAACTCGGCGGAACAGGGCGGC
Organism: Acidobacteriota bacterium; assembly: GCA_031254095.1. GTDB lineage: Bacteria > Acidobacteriota > UBA6911 > UBA6911 > UBA6911 > UBA6911. Next base: position 4,163 of record JAIRVC010000093.1, on the reverse strand, counting down.
TTGTCAGCGTAATTGGCCTTGGCTGCGAACACCTTGACAGAAAGCCGTACGAACAGGCCAAAGAAACGGTTGACGCCGCGCTTTCATCCGGCGTCAATATTTTTGATATGTTCATGCCGGGCAGGGAAATCCGCGAAAATATCGCAAAAGCTTTAGGAAACAGGCGCGGCCAGGTGATGATACAGGGGCACATCGGATCCACGGATATAAAACAGCAGTATGATATAAGCCGGGATATGCCCACGGTAAAAAAGTATTTTGAGGATATTTTGCGCGTATTCGGCGGCTATATTGATTTTGGAATGATGTTTTTTATTGACTCGGAAAAAGATTATAACGATGTTTTCGAAACAGATTTTATTAAATATGTCGAACATCTTAAAAAACAGGGCGACATAGGGCATATAGGGTTCAGTTCTCACAATCCCAGAACAGCCATAAAAGTAATTAATACGGGAATTCCGGAAATGCTGATGTTCAGCATAAATCCGGCGTTTGACATGCTGCCGCCGGATGAATATGTTCTGGATCATTTTCAAAAAGGCATTTCTTCCGAACTGTTTCGGGGAATCGACCCTGAAAGAGCCGAACTGTACAAGCTCTGCGAACAAAAGCAAATCGGCATTACCGCGATGAAAACGCTTGGAGCGGGAAAACTTCTTTCCCCGGAACATTCTCCATTTGTCAAACCGCTGACGGCGCCGCAGTGCATTCACTACGCACTGTCCAGGCCGTCAGTGGCCAGCGTACTGCTGGGGTGCCAGACATCCGGTGAAGTACTTGACGCCGTCAGATACTTTGACAGCGATGATTCGGAACGTGACTACGCGGGAATACTGGGCTCCGTGCGGAATGATTTTAAGGGAAGCTGCGTATATTGCAGTCATTGTCAGCCTTGCCCGGCGGAGATTGACATAGCTTCCGTCAATAAATGCCTGGATATTGCCCGTCTGAATATTAACGATATTCCGCCGTCCGTACGCTCAACTTATTCCAGCCTTGCGCATAATGGAAGCGAGTGTACCGCTTGCGGCAACTGCGAGAACCGCTGCCCCTTTGGCGTGCGGATTATTAAAAACATGGAGGAAGCTGCAGGATTGCTTGCATAACCCGGATGTCGCAAATATTCGGGGCGGTTTGGGAAAACCGCCCCGTTATCCTCATGTCAGATTCATTCCCTGAAAGTCAAGGAAACACTCACCTATAACTTCATTTCACTAGCCACTAGCCACTGGCCGCCGTGAGGCGGCCCTATGCCTTTCCGAGCGCCTTCAGGACTTTTTCGGGAGTCGCCGGAGATTCCACCCATTTGTTGATGGCGTTTTGGATGGCCATAATCACCAGGTGTGTATTGGCCAGCGAATGGCTTATGCCGCTTCCGCCATAGCAGGCGTTGCTCCCCCGCGTTTCCAGCGTCACCAGATCCACCTGCGGCATATCAAGCATACCGACCTTTTTGTACTCAAGCATATTCGAGCTGAGTCTCACTCCGGTGCTCCTGTCGTAGATGAATTCCTCCGTGAGCTGGCAACCGACGTTAAAATCCATTACCTGATGGATCTGGCCTTCGAACGAAGTGGGGCGCAAAACCTTGCCGGGATCGGCGACAACGGCGAAACGAAGTACTTCCACCTCTCCGGTTTCCGCGTCAACGGCGACTTCGCATACGGCTATATTCATGACGTCAAGCTCTCTGCCCTGCGTCGCCCACACCGCGGTCGGAGGCCGGATGCCCGAGCAGGTCGCGAACAGATTGACACGGCATGCCTGCCCAAGCGGCATCCCTTTAGACGGATCAGCCTTTACAACGACCCTGCCGCCCGCCATGTCGAGGTCTTCAGGTTTTAAGCCTTTAAACGGATTGGCCCCGGCGGGGTTGGCTTCGCCGCCGCCGCGCGATCCCGTAAAGCCGGCGGCGGGAGGGTTATTGGCATCCTCGATCACAGCTTCAAGAATCATCTTTTTCAGCTTGTTGGCGCACTCCTTCATTGACCAGGAAGAAGCCGTCGAACCGTCGCTGCCGCCGCCGAAGGGTCTGTACGTTTCATGGTGGTCGTGGACGATGCGGATGTTTTCGTATTCAAGGCCAAGCTCCTCGGCGACGACCATGGCGTTGCACTCAAGACCATAGTGGCCGATAATCGTGCCGGAGGAGGGAAGATAAATTGTGCCGCCTCTGTATTCAAGTTTCGGGTTATATCCTCCGACGGAATGGCGCGGGCACTGGTTGTAACGAAAACTTATTCCGTGCATACGGCCGTCGGGCAGTTTTCTCGCGCCCGCGGCGTGCCAGTTCCACTTCAGATCATTTTTCAGAGCCGCGACACAGGCGTCGAAGCTCGGCACCGGATTGGGGTCGTCCTGCGACGTCGGCCCGTGAAGGTTCAGCGTCGCGATCTCTATAGGATCCTTGCCGAGTTTTTCCGCGATGAGATGCAGGCCAGCCATAAGGGTATCCCAACCCATTGGGTTATGCTGGCCGCTGGAATACATTTTGCCGCGATTGCTGTCCACCGCCTCCATGTTCTGCTTTATGTTTTTGCATTTAGTCGTGTAGTAGGGTCCATAGGTCTGATCCATCGTGGTTCCAAATTGGGAGTTTCCCGTCGATCCGCCGTCGGCTATGGAAAGATCTTCGATGGCCGTAATCAGGCCGTTGTTCTTAAAACCGATTTTCATATGTACATAGCGCTGGTTCAGACTGAAGTCGTACTGATCGGCGCGGCCCTGGACGCACCTGACGGGCCGCCCGACCCTTCGGGCGAGAGCCGGCGTGATCTGCTGCGTTTTACGGATGCCCCAGTCGCAGTATCTGCCGCCCGTGAACATGCATGTCTGAAAAACCTTGTCGGCAGCAACCCGGTTCGCGGTGGACACCGAACGGTGTCCCCATGGAACACCCTCAATTTGCAGGCTTTTCCCTTCCCCGTTAAGCGGATCGTCGAACCACCAGGCAACGGTCCCAAGCGGACTGGGAATATGCCCGCAAAACGCGGCGGTGTTGATGTCGTACTCAATGATCTGGTCGGCTTCCTTAAAACCGGCCTGGATATCTCCGGAGTTGTTGGAAACATTGGAAAAAGATATGTTCCCTTTTTTAGGAGGATTAACGGCCACACCTCCCATTCCGTCAGGCGCGGGCGGCGGCTCGGCGGCCGCTTTCGGCGCGGCGCCTCCCTTTGGCGCGGGAGTGTAAAACGAACGAATCACCGGGGCATCGGGCTTTCTGCCGTCCATCGCGTCAACGACATGCGGAAATACTTCCCAGTCTATAACCAGCGCGCGCAATGCTTCTTCGCAAATATCCTCACTTTCGGCAATGGCGACCGCGCCGATCTCCATGCTTTCATAATCGGCGTAATTGGTAATTCCTCCGGCGCCCATAAGATCGGGGTCTTCCCAGGTGATAATATCGACAACTCCGGGAATCGCCCTGGCCTTCTTTGTGTCAATCGACCTTATGCGCGCGTTTGCGTAAGGGCTTCGCAGATATTTGGCGTGAAGCATGTCGTGGACGGCGTAATCAGCGCCGAATTTAGCTACGCCGGTCGCCTGCGCCCAGGACAGCCTGCCCGGAAGATTCGACTTGCCTACAACTCTGAAGTTTGTTCTTTGTCCGTTTACACCCGCTAGATCGGCCATAACCGCTACCTCCTGAAATATTAATCAAATAGCGACATTATCACGAAAAATTAAATTGAAGCAACATTTTTCCCAGTGGTCAGTGGCTAGTGATCAGTGATCAGAAAAATTCGCCGTGAACTATCTTTTGGATAACTTCGGGAATGAATTTATTGGTAAGGAAGTTTTATAAGCACACAGTCTTGTTCAACCCCTCACGGGGGTTGGGGCGTATGGTTTGTCCGCATCCGCCGGTTCCGCGCTTTGCGCTCCATCGGCGGTTACTGAGCCCGGATATTTCATAGGGTTTCGTCTCGCACCTCCGGACAGGGCAGACGCATCTAAAAAGTGTGATTTTTTAATACCTTAGCGTTTTGACATATAATTTTTCAGGATGAATTATTGGTGTTTTTGAAAAAATACAAGGTTGAATACGATGAACGATACTTGTTGTGGGGATAGGATTACGCCCCTTCAGGGCTTGAATTATTGGGGTATCCGTTTCGTAGGGCTTTGCCCTACGCTATTGATTTAAGGCTTTC